>CAYNDW010000581.1:0-4639 GCA_964395375.1 uncultured Cytophagia bacterium | reverse complement strand
CTCCGCCGCAATCGCGACGTTGTTGAACAAACAAAAGCCCATGGCTTCTGAGGCTTCCGCATGATGGCCGGGCGGACGAACGGCGCAAAAAGCGTTCTGCCACTCGCCCGCGCTCACATTAGCAACTGCATGCACTAGCGCTCCCGCGGCTAGCCGCGCCGCGAGAAAAGAATTTTTCGAGACGACCGTATCCGAATCTAACGGCGTCAATTCGTCTTTGCAATTGCGCGCAACGTAGTCGATATAACTTTGGGGATGCACCAGCGCAATAGTTTCGTGCGCTATCGGCTCCGGCGCGCGCGCGTCGAGCTTATCCAACAAACCAATGTTCGTCAAATGCTCCATGATCGCCGTAAGCCGCGCAGGCCGCTCGGGATGGCCGGCGCCGGTATCGTGCTCAAGGCAGGTCGGATGATAATAAAAGCCGGTTCGTTTTTTATTCATAGCCAGGTTGTACTTATTGCGAGTTGATTTATAACTTCCATCAAGTTGTCATTCTGGAAGAACCTTCCCTCGCGCTGGGAAGAGAGCCAAGCACAAGGGAAGATCCTTTACAGGATGACAATTTAAAGTAGGCCGCTCCAAATCAAGACTGAAGCATTGTAAATCGCCCTTCACGCTTCGTTCTTCGCTCTTCACCATCAAACACTTTCCATCTTCCATTCCGTGATCGCGCGCTGCTGCGTGTCGAAATCTATTCCTACAAGAAAGACTTTGCGGCCGCTTTGCGCATACTTCTCGTGATACTTCTTCGCCCGAATCTGCGCGAGCGCCTGCTCCGCGGGTTGGTTGCACTTGAGTTCGATGACGTAAACTTTATCATCAAACTCCACGGCAATATCCATTCGCCCGTGCGAAGACAGCGCTTCCGTTTGCACGAGCACGCCCGAGGCCGCCACCATCAAGTAAAAAATCGTGTGATAAAACGCCTCGCCTTGCTGCTGATGCTGCGTGTAGGGAATCGCCGCGAGAATTGCGTTCGTGGTTTCGATGAATTGGGCAACGTCTGCTTTCGCCAAATAGAGGTGCAAGCGTTTGAATTGCGACTTCAAAACCGTGTTGACGCCCTCGGTCAAGCTGTTATACAGATACGCGGAAAAAGAAGACTTCACTTCCTGATTGGGATAGCCGAGGCGATAAAGCTCGCCTTCATGAGCGCGAATGGTGACATATCCGGTTTGAAAGAGCAGCGCTTCCAAACTTAAATTCTCTAGATCGTAAGTAGAAAAAGCCGCCTCCGGAATTTCCAAATTTTCTATTTCGGGAATCGCGTAGTTTTTTTCTTTGATCAAATTCACCAAGAAACTCGGCGTGCCGCTCTCGAACCAAAAGGTTTTGAAATCATTTTCCGCGAGCACGTTGACGATGGAGAACGGATTGTAAACCTGCAATTCTGCTTTGGCGAAGCGATAGCCGTTATACCATTCCCGCAGTTTGCGTTGCATGTCATGCGGCGTCATCTGCTGTTGTTGCGCAAACTCCTCGATCCGCGCGGTGAAATATTTTTCCAACTCCTCCTGCGTATATCCCAGCATCGCGGCATAACCGGCATGCATAGTTACGTCTTGCAGGTTATTCAAATCCGAAAAAATGCCCACGCGGCTGAATTTTGAAACGCCGGTGATAAACACAAAGCGCAGAGCCGCAGCTACATGCGCACCCTTCAAAACGCCAAAGAAGCTTTTTAACAGGTCGCGATTTTGTTTGGCAAGCTGCAGCCCCGCTTCGCCTTTGCCTAAATGCGTGATGATGGGCTTATCATATTCGTCGATGAGAATGACCACTTTTTCTGAATATTTTTGGCTCAACGCAGTGATCAATTCGATAAACCTCGTGGTTACCAACTGGTGTTTCAAATGGAGCCCGTGCCGTGCCGCGACTCGCTCCAAATTGATCGCTAGCGTTTCTTCCAAGGCCTCCGCGCTCCGCGCATCCACTTCGTTGAAATCAATTTCAACTACAGGATATGGTTTCCACTCCCAATCGCTTTTTTCAATCCACAAGCCCTTAAAAAGTTCTTTGCGGCCTTCGAAGAGCGCGGCCAGAGTCGAAACCGTCAACGACTTCCCGAAACGCCGCGGGCGCGCGAGGAAATAATAGGCCTGCGGCACACGCGCCATTTCGTAGATATAGCGCGTCTTGTCGATATAAACAAAATTGCCCGTGATCATTTGGCCAAAATCACGCACGCTGATCGGCAGAAACTTTTCCATGCTATTCGCTTTCATTCATCGCCTCAAACACTTTCCATCTTCCATTCCGTGATCGCGCGCTGCTGCGTGTCGAAATCTATTCCTACAAGAAAGACTTTGCGGCCGCTTTGCGCATACTTCTCGTGATACTTCTTCGCCCGAATCTGCGCGAGCGCCTGCTCCGCGGGTTGGTTGCACTTGAGTTCGATGACGTAAACTTTATCATCAAACTCCACGGCAATATCCATTCGCCCGTGCGAAGACAGCGCTTCCGTTTGCACGAGCACGCCCGAGGCCGCCACCATCAAGTAAAAGATCGTGTGATAAAACGCCTCGCCTTGCTGCTGATGTTGCGTGTAGGGAATCGCCGAGAGAATCGCGTTCGTGGTTTCGATGAATTGGGCGAGGTCTTCTTTCATCAAATACTGATGCAAGCGTTTGAATTGGGCCTTCAACACAGTGTCAACCCCGTCAAGAAGGCTGTCGTAAAGGTACGCAGAAAACGAGCTTTTGACTTCCTGATTGGGATAGCCGAGGCGATACAACTCAAGGGCATAATCGTGAAGCGTGATGTAGCCGGTTTGAAAAAGCAGCGCTTCCAAACTGAGCTTCTCTAAATCATATGTGGAGAACGCCGCTTCCGGAACCTCCAAGTCTTCGATTTGTGCGACCGAATAATCCCGCTCCTTAATCAAACTCACCAAAAAACTCGGCGTGCCGGTCTCGAACCAGAAGGTTTTAAAATCATACTCCGCGAGCGCGTTGACGATGGAAAAAGGATTGTAGACTTGCACCTCGGCTTTAGTGAAGCGATAGCCGTTATACCATTCCCGCAGCTTGCGCAGCATGTCAGTCGTTGTGCTCTGTTGTCGTCGGGCAAACTCTGCAATCCGATCACTGAAATATTTTTCCAGCTCCTCCTGCGTGTAACCCAACATGCTCGCGTACTCCGCGTGCATGGTCAGCTCCTGCAGATTGTTCAATTCCGAAAAGAGGCTCACCTTGCTGAACTTCGACACGCCCGTGATGAAGACGAAACGCAGGTTGGCGGCGACGTCGCCTTCTTTCAACACGCCGAAAAACTTCTTCAAGATCGTTCGATTCTGTTCGGCGATTTTCAAACCGGCTTCGCCTTCGCCCAAATGTGTGATGATCGGCTTATCGTACTCGTCAACCAACACGACGACTTTCTCGCGATATTTATCCGCGAGCGCAAGCAGCAATTCCACAAACCTCACCGGCAGCAGTTCAGAGTTGAGCGCAACCCCGTGGGTCTTGGCGCTGCGATCCAAGACCGCAATCAAACTGCGTTCTAACTTGTTGGGATCGCCGGAGTCGAGGCCGTTGAAATCAATCGTCACGATGGGAAGCGCTTGCCATTGCCAATCGCTCTTTTCAATCCACAAGTTCTTGAACAACTCTCTCCGGCCTTCGAACAAAGCCTTCAGCGTTGAAACCAATAGCGACTTGCCGAAACGCCGCGGGCGCGAGAGAAAATAATAACCCTGCGGCACGCGCACCATTTCGTAGATGTAGCGCGTCTTATCGACATAAACAAAATTGCCCGTGATCATTTGCCTAAAATCTTGCACACTGACCGGCAGAAATTTTTCCAGGGCGGGCGTTTTGGTTTCGAGATTCTCAGCCATCACACTCTCGTTTTGTTCTCTTTCGCCAGCTTCTTTAAAATTTGGCGGTGCACTAAAAACGCGATATTCTCCGGCAGCGCGTTGAACTTGAAATAGCGCGCTTCCATCGCGTCGTCGCCGGCGAGCAACTCGCCGCTCAAAATTTCCGCGCGATAGACGACGAGCAGGATTTCATAATTCTCCTCGCCGCGCGCGCGGAACACGCCGTACAACTCGCTTAGCTTGATCTCAAGATTCGTTTCCTCTTTCGCTTCGCGCACCGCGGTTTCATCGGGCGACTCGCCCCACTCCACGAAGCCCGCGGGCAAACTCCAATCGCCTTGCCGCGGCTCATATTTGCGCCGCACGAGCAAAATGCTCTCGGCGTCGCGAATGATCATCGCCACCGCGGGGATGGGATTGCGATAAAAAATAAACCCACACGCCGAGCACACTTGCCGGTCGCGGCCTTCCGTGAATTGCACCAACAACCGCCCGCCACACTTGGGACAAAACTTATACTCAAACGCCATGAGCTTCGAACTCCTTTACGGAAACTATTCCTTCGCGCCTCGCACAAATTCTTCCATGCCGCGCACGATCGCCTCGGCAACTTTTTGGCGAAAACTCGCATCGAGAATCATCATCTCTTCGTGCGGGTGCATGATGAACGCCGGCTCGATCAACACTGCGGGCATGCTCGTCACGCGGCACACCGCGAGGTTGTCATAATACAAACCGAAATTAGGAAGTTTCGTGTTCTTTAGCAACTGCCGCAAAATGAGAGTGACCTTAATAAGGTGTGCAAGCGGTCGGCGT
>CAYNDW010000580.1:0-4642 GCA_964395375.1 uncultured Cytophagia bacterium | reverse complement strand
TCAATTTCAAACACGGCGATGTTCCTCCTCTCGGTAAGCTGCTCAATCCCTTTGTGGGCTTGTTGCAGAATCATGCCGCGAACGACGAAATTTTAAGCGAGCAACAGTTGCCCGAATTGCAAAGCACGGTCGAAGTCGTGTGGGATGATCGTCGCGTGCCGCACGTGTTCGCACAGAACGCGCACGATCTGTATTTCGCGCAAGGCTATCTCACGGCGCGTGACCGACTTTGGCAAATGGAATTTCAAACACACGCTGCGGCCGGAAGGCTTGCGGAAATTGTTGGATCGCGCGCGTTGGAGCATGATCGTTATCGCCGCCGCATCGGGATGGTTTACGCCGCGGAGAATGCGCTCACAGCGATGAAGCAAAATGAAGAGAGCCGCAACGCGGTCGAAGCATATACTGCCGGCGTGAATGCGTGGATTCAAAGTTTGAACGCAAAGACGCTGCCGCTCGAATATAAAATTCTCGACTATCAACCTGAGCCTTGGACGCCGATCAAATGCGCGCTGCTGTTGAAGCAAATGGCGTGGACGCTTTCCGGTTATAGCAATGATCGCATCATGTCGCTTACGCGCTCCGCGCTTGGCGAGGAATTGATGCTGCGGCTTTACCCGAGCTATCCTCCCGCACAAGATCCGATCATGCCCACGAGCACGCTGTGGAATTTTCAACCCCAGGCGATGACGAAACCGAGCGTGCCGTTTCGTTCCAGCCTTTCCGGCGCGACGATCAATGTCGAGCGTGCTTCAACGGAGGGCAGTAACAACTGGGCCGTGTCCGGCAGCAAAACCGCGAGCGGCTATCCCATACTCTGCAACGATCCCCATCTCGCTTTAACGCTGCCTTCGATTTGGTATGAGATGCAGCTCGTCTCGCCCGAGGTGAATGTGTACGGCGTCACGTTGCCCGGCACGCCCGCGGTGATTATCGGCTTCAATCAAAGCATTGCCTGGGGCGTGACCAATGCCGGCTCCGATGTGCTCGATTGGTTTGAAATTAAATTCAAAGATGCAAAGCAGACAGAATATTTTTATGACGGCGCGTGGCGCCCGACGCAGCATCGCACAGAAGAAATCAAAGTGCGTGGCGCGAAGAATGTGCGCGATACCGTGGCGTACACGCATCACGGCCCGGTGCCATATCGTGAACATGAAAAGCCGTTTAATTTGGAAACGCCGGCGGGCGCGGCGATGCGTTGGACCGCGCACGATGCTTCGCAAGAGATGATGACCTTTCTCCAAGTGAATCGTGCGCGGAATTATGCGGAGTATGTGGCGGCGATTTCGCACTATGATTGTCCCGCGCAGAATTTTGTTTTTGCGGATACCGCGGGCGACATTGCGATTTGGCACAACGGCAAATTCCCGCTGCGCTGGCCGGAGCAAGGCAAGTACATCGGCGACGGCAGCGCTCCCGCATACGATTGGCAAGGCTGGATTCCGCGCGAGCACGTCCCGCATGTGAAAAATCCCGAGCGCAGCTTTGTCAGCTCCGCAAATCAAAGCGCGACGGATTTGAATTATCCCTACTATCTCGGCTCTGATTACGCGGCGTTCGAACGCGGGGCACGCATTAATGAATACCTCGGCGCGAAATCCAATCTCACGCCGCAAGACATGATGAATTTGCAAAACGATATCGTGAGCTTATTCGCGCAGAAAGTTTTGCCGCGTTTGTTGGAAGTGGTGCCGGTGAAAAAGCTGAATGCCGAGCAGATGAAGCTTTACGAAACGCTCGCGGCTTGGAAGTATGAGTATCGCAGCGATTTTGCCGCGCCGCTCATTTTCAATACCTGGTGGCGCGAGTTGTTTGAGCTTATTTGGAAGGACGACATGAAGATCGGCGAGACCGAGTTGAAGTATCCGCGGCGCGACGTCACGATGAGTTTGGTTTTGAATGAGCCGGCGAACTCTTTTTATGATATTAAAGATACGCCGGCGCAAGAGTCGCTCGCAGACTTGACGTTGCAAGCATTTCAAAGCATGCAGCGCAAACTCGTTGAGACGCACGGCGCTTTCGGCGTAAGTTGGAATTGGGAGAAGTCGCGCGGCACGGACCTCGCGCATCTTGCGCGCATGCCCGGTTTGGGACGAATATATTTGCCCACTGCGGGAAATGGCGACAACGTGAATGCCATCACGAAAACGCATGGCCCCTCGTGGCGCATGATCGTTGCGCTCGGTCCAGAGGTGAAGGCATGGGGCATTTATCCCGGCGGGCAATCGGGCTATCCTGGCTCGCGTTATTATGATAACGCGGTCGATGATTGGGTCGCGGGAAAATATTATGAGCTGCTCTATTTGAAAACGGCAGCCGCTGCCGATGCGCGCATCGTCGGTAAAACTTCGTTGCTTTCTTTAAAGTGAACCCTGCGCTTTTCCACAGACCTTGCTTCGCGCGAAATAACGCCAATGAACGCTAATTTTTTATTCGCGCGCATTCGTGTTCATTCGCGGTTGAACTCTTGAGGAGATGAAAGATGATGGCCTTTGCCATTTGCTTTGGGCTCATGCTGACGCTGCAACTCGCCACGCCGTTTTGGTGGTGGGTTATGCTTGTGCCGTTTGGTTATGGTATATGGAAGAGCCGTTCCGCATGGGAAGGCGCGCGCGTTGGCATGTTCAGCGCGGGCGCGTTGTGGTTGCTGATGAGCCTCTATCAATATGCGACAGGCGGACAGCAGATCGCGACGCGTGCGGGTGGAATGTTGGGAATGCCAAGCGGCGCGTTGCTGATTGTGCTCACAGCGGCGCTGGCAATGATTGCGGCGGGCGTGGCTGGTATCAGTGGGTATTTGCTAAAACCTGTCGGTAGGATTATCGAAAATCGTGGAGCCGCAGGCGTTGATTCTTGATATCGTCGGCTTGTAGCGCGCTCACCAGCTTGAGCAAGCGTCGATAGATGATCACCAAATCAAGATCTTTGCTGAAAATGATTCCCCAATGTTCCCAGCCGTTGGCTTGGTAATGTGTATGGATACGGTTAAAATCTTTTTTGTTAATGGTGATCACTGCGCGACTATGCGACACGGAAATTGCATTTGCGCATAATCATCTTGCGTATCCATGCCCACTTCATGTGAGCTGACGGCATCAACTCCCACGGCGCGCAAGCGTCGAGCTATTTCAACGGATAGGTTCTCATTCAAGTACAGTTTGATCCTCAGGCTGCTGCTCCAGTTCTGAGATTAGATCCTCGTCGTAAGCAAGTTCGTTGGCTTGAATGAAAGCCTCTATTTCATCTTTGTGGTCGTTGTAATAGGATAGCGCATCGTGCAGTTGGGCCGCAGTGATCGTCGGGAAGCCTTGCAGCGTTTCCCATTCGTCCATTCCGCGCTTGTAGCAACCGACGAGCGCCCAAACCCGGATAAACGTGCCCTTAATGGCCGCTTGCCAAATTCCGGATGGGCCTAGAATTTTGACAATGTGCGGATGCTCGGTTGATTGAATCTTATCGGCAGCCATATGGCCTCCTGTGTTATAAAGCATTCTCTCAGATCAATTATTCACATAAAAATATAGCAACTTTTTCTGAACCTCAAAGCATTATGTCTTGACGAGGGTAAAAGTCATGGTTGCGACAAAGAAACTCGATCCCGCGCGCGGCGAAGTTTTGATTGCCCTCATGAATCAGCCGCGCGACTTAGTTATCGCGCAAGAGCAGCATTGGTATCGCATCCCCGTCGATAAAGCCCCCAAGCGGTGGCCGCCGAAATGGCTAGCTTTTTATCAAACCAAAAGTTCTTCTTGTTTTTGAAACCTAGCTTTGTTTAAATGTGCGCGTCAATGATGTGCAGCGCTTTCGGAATTTAAGAAGGAGATTCATCTATGTTGACAACGATTCTAATCGATGAAAATGGCGAGGGCCGTATTACTGCCGCAGATTTAAAAATGCTTGGCCTCGCGCCCAAGTCGTGCGTGGAAGCGGAGATTACCGTTAAAAAGAGCGAGACCCCATTTCCGCTTGAAATCCCGCAGGACAAAACCTTGCAAGATATCCTATATGAGTATGAGGCGAAGCACGCGATGACTTCCGAAGAGTGTTCACGCAAATTGGAGGGTGATGAAATCGAAGAAACGGCGGATTTGCTGCGCTGGATGGGATTTTATGAGTTGGCGCGACGCGCTCGTGCCCGCGGTGATAACCCAATGGAAATGAAATTTACCCTCAAAGCTAGGGTATCGCAAAAGCGCAGGGGCGACCATGTTGAACAATTACGATGAGTACGCCGTATTTCTTTCGACGTTGTTTGAGCGCTTTATCGCGATTCAAGAAGTGGAATTTAACACCTACTTGACCTCTGCAACCGAAGGCTACGCTGAAGGAACGATTACGTTTTCCGACGCGGTCACGCTCACATTTATCGAGCATATCGACTTCGCCGCCAAACGTCTCTTTAAATATGGCTATACCGTTTATCAAGCCGGCGCAAAGATTTATTATTACGATCCACAGCCGCATCCCAATGATCCCACTCTTGCTGCAACTTTCCCTCACCACAAGCATCTTCCTCCCGACCTCAAGCATCACCGGATCCCGGCTCCTGCAATGACATTCGAATACTCCAACTTGGAATTTGTGATACGTGAGATTGAGACAACATTGTTAACTCTGTAAGCCGCGTATTGAATCGGAA
>CAYNDW010000579.1:0-4648 GCA_964395375.1 uncultured Cytophagia bacterium | reverse complement strand
CGGCGATAGTGGGCTCGAACCACTGACGTCCTGCTTGTAAGGCAGGTGCTCTGACCAACTGAGCTAATCGCCCCCGATTTTTTTTCAACTCGCCAACTTATCTTTTCCGTTCGGCGAAGGCGCCGACTCTTTCTTTTGATACATGATCGCAAACGGAATGACCACGCAGTATCCGAGAATGAGCAAGATCGGCGCGACCGTGAGCGACATGAAGCTATTGGCCGGGGGCTGCGCCAATGCCACATAACCAAGAATGATTAGCACTAGTCCGACGCCAAAAACTTGATAGTTCAAGCTTGTAAACGGCAGGGCCTCCAGCTTGAGGCTCACTTTGCGCGCTTGGCGGCGAATATCTTTGGTTTTGACTTCTTTCATTCCATCCTTTGCAAAAAATCACAGGGCGCAATATAATTCACGAGCCTATCTTTGTCAATTAAAATATCGGCCATCTTTTTTCAAGCGCATGGTTTATTTTTTATTTTGAGGCAACGCGGTCGCGCGCTTGCTTTCTCTGAACTTTTTATGTAAGATTGCCGAGAACATTAGAAACGGTTCAGTACCTTTCTTTTCCCGAATCACACGGATTAAAAGCGAGTGCGCACATGCCCTCTCCTGAAATCATCGAACGCTTCCTGCGCGGCGAAGAACTGCCGCTGGCTGTGGATCACATCGCCGCCGAACTCGAGCAACTTTGGCAAGCGCTGCCTGCGGAACGCATGCCCACGCGCGATTATCACTTGAATCTCCTCGTGCAAATGAGCAATCCCGCGCTCATCGATCAAACCACTGCAACGCTGCGTGAGTTTGCGCAAATCCATCCTTGCCGCGTGCTCCTGCTCGTGCTCAACCTGCATTCCGAGCAGGAGGAATTATCGGCTTCGGTTACGGCTTTGCTTGCGCAGAAGGAAGGCGGGCAAGTGGCGCGATGCGAGCAGATCATGTTGCTGGCGAGCGGTGGCGTGAGCGTCGCGCGCGCCGTTGCGTTAGCCTTGCCGCTGGTTTCTGCCGAGTTGCCGGTAGCGTATTGGTTCGTGCAAGGCATCCCCGCGGAAACGCCGTTGCTCACACGTCTTAGGAATCAAATGCCGCGCCTCATGTTCGATTCTTTCATGACGGAAGATCTGGGGATTACGCTCGCGCGGGCGCATACGCTTTTCGAATCTACGCCGCAACTTGGCGATTTGAATTGGCAACGCCTCGCGCCCTGGCGCGCTATCCTAGAAGAAGCTTTGGCGAAACCGGAATGCAAGCACCTCGAAAAAATTTCATTCATATTAGGCGGAGAAATTTTGGATGAAAACCACATTGGTCAGCCCGTATTACTCATGAGTTGGCTGGCGCAGCGCTTGGAGTGGGAACTGGTCGAGACGCTAGATTATGTGCGAGGCACCTTTCGCGCCGTGTGGGAAAAAGACGGCCGCGAAATCGTGGCCGAAATTAAAAACACGAACACGCAGGCACAGGAGCTAAATGCGCTCGAGCTTACGACGGATTTTGCCGGGCAACAAACCGTGTTGACGTTCGCCCGCGTCGATAGCGGAACGAGTTCTGCCTTGCAAATAGTTCTCGCACATGAGACCTGCAAGCAAGACCTGCCCGCGCTGGAAATGCACGAATTGCTGCGACAAGAATTTGAGCGCAAGACCGACGCGAAATACTATCAAGAGACTTTAGAGCTGGCAACAAAACTAATTTGAGGCTCATATCCTTGCGAAGGTTTTAAACCTCCGCAAGGATGCTCACGCGAAGGCCGATCCATGCACTTCGTCTATTCCCCCTTCTACTCTGCCGATCTCGGCCCGCATGTTTTTCCCATTAAAAAATATCGCCTGATTTACGAACGGCTGCGCATGCAGCACGAGTTTCGCGCAACCGACTTCAGTTCGCCCGAGGCCGCTACGCGCGCGCAGTTGTTGCGCGTCCACACCGAAGCCTATTTGGAAGATTTGGAAGCGCTGCGGCTCACGAAACGCACGGCCTATTCCGAACTTCCTTTGACGAAGGAGATTGTTGACATGTTTGTGCTCGCATGCGGCGGCACGCTTCGAGCAGCGGAGTTGGCGTTGGAGCGCGGCGCCGCGGCGCATATCGGCGGCGGTTTTCATCACGCCTTTGCCGAGCGCGCGGAAGGTTTTTGTTACCTCAACGACCTCGCCGTGGCCGTGCGCGAACTGCAGGCGCAGGGAAAAATTCGGCGCGTGATGGTGGTGGATTGCGATCTCCATCAAGGCAACGGCACGGCCAAAATTTTCGCCCTCGATCCCGAGGTCTTCACCTTCTCCTTCCATCAAAATGATTTGTATCCCGTTAAAGAGCAGAGCGATTTTGATCTGCATTTGCCCAACGGCGTCGGTGACGAGGAATATCTCGAACTGCTGCAAACGCATCTGCCCACATGTCTCGACGATTTCAAACCGGAGCTGATCGTTTATCAGGCCGGGGCCGATCCTTACGAGCGCGATCAACTCGGCGATTTAAAGCTGACGATCCCAGGTTTGGCGCAACGCGATTGTTTCGTCTACCAATGCGCCCACGCGCGTCGCATTCCGCTCGTCGTCACACTGGGCGGCGGGTATGCTTATGATACCGAAGATACCGTGACCATACATACGAACACGTGCTTGCTGCTGCACGAAGTTTTTAACACTCTTGCGCAGGTCTAAAATTTTTGCAAGGGGCCAGGTTTTCTTTTTCCGCATTGCAACAATTTGGTAGGTAATACTGACTAGTTTACTACGCCTTGCGGGATAAAATCCCTGCGCAGGTTTAAAACCGGCGCAAGGGGGTAGACCTGTGGCGACGGAGAAACTGCTTGACAAAGAGGCGCTTGCCTAGTATTTTGCCCGCGCTTTTGAAGGGTATCACGGCCGTGAGATCGCCTGTGATTGGCGACAGAGTGGAGTTGTTGGTGAGTTGTTGTCGCATGATAGGCTAGCAGTATTCCTTCCTCAAGGCTTTCGCAAGCCAAGCGCATCGAGCGAAAACTAAGAGCTTGATCACAACGCAGCCAGCCCAAACGTGTCGAACGTACGTCTCCGTATCTCCCACGTCGAACTTCGTTATTCTCCCGCTTGTTGGAGTCAAACATTTCGCAAGTCCGCGCCCAGTGCAGAGTTTCGCCTGCATCGCAATGCTCTGCGGCGGGTGAGGGGTTTCTCAAACAGGCCTCGCTTCGGACGCTTGAACGCGCCGAATGCGGCCGTTTCACTATGGTTTAGCCACATGGTTACAACTGCTGCAAAGGAAATTCGCAAAAACAAAATTCTGGTGGTGGATGACGTTGCCGTCAACGTGCAATTGTTGACGACTTATCTCACCTCGGTGGGTTACAACGTCATCGCCGCGCGCGACGGGCAGGAAGCCCTGGAAAAAGTCGTCGCCTGCAATCCCGATTTGATCTTACTCGACGTCATGATGCCCAAATTCAACGGTTTTGAAGTGTGCGAACGCATCAAAGCCGACGAGTCCACGCGGATCGTGCCGGTCATCATGGTGACGGCCTTGAACGAGATCGAAGATAAAATTAAAGCCACGGAAGCGGGTGCGGATGATTTCGTGAGCAAACCCTTCAACAAACTCGAGCTGCTCACGCGCGTGAAATCGCTGCTGCGCATTAAAGAACTGCACGATCAGCTCAATACGAAGGTGAAAGAATTAGAGGAAGCGCAAGAACGCTTGCGGCAATTAGCCATCACCGACGGCCTCACCGGCTTGTTCAATCACCGTTATTTCAAGGAGCACCTCGAACAGGAATTGTATCGCGCTTCGCGCCATCATTCCGAGGTCTCTTTGATTATGATCGACATTGATTTTTTCAAACGCTATAACGACACCTTCGGCCATCCCGCGGGTGATGCGTTGTTGCGCGCCGTGGCGCGCATGCTGAAAGACAACGTCCGGAAGATCGATATTGCCGCGCGTTACGGCGGCGAGGAGTTCGTCTTGGTGCTCGCGGAAACGAATAAACCCGCGGCGAGTTTGGTGGCCGAGAAGATGCGCCGCATGGTCGAAACCAGCACGTTCGAAGGATTGCCGGCGCACAACAACGGCCACATCACCATCAGTCTCGGCATTGCCACGTTTCCGCTCGACGCCACGAATCCGAACGACTTGATTACGATGGCGGATCAACGGCTTTATCAAGCCAAACAGCGCGGCCGGAATCAGGTTGTGGTGGAATAGCTTTGGAATAAACCTGGCGCAGGCTTTAAGCCTGCGCCAGGCTGCATTGAAATATTCATTGACATGGCGCAAAGTTTTTGTTAAAGTCGGAAAGATAATGTGAGCGTAAAATTTCATTCCGGTGCTGCTCGGAAACGGCAGTTCAAGCCCTGCCAGGGAGAATGACGTGGATTGGCTTTTCTTCAAACAAAATACCATTTTCCGCAAAATCTTCTATATCACCCTCTCGGTGTCACTCCTGCCGTTGCTGGTGTCATGGATTTACGTATTGCGGAGCGCGGCGCAGAACGGCTTCGACCCTGCCGATCGCGTGGCCATCGCGTTCTACCTCGCTTCCGGCGCAGCTACCATCCTGGCGTTGGGGGGGTCGTATTTTGTATCCCGCCGCATTAGTCAGCCGATCACGCACTTTGCGCGCACAGCCACGGAAATCGCGCGCGGCAATTTTGATACGCGCGTCGTCATC
>CAYNDW010000578.1:0-4652 GCA_964395375.1 uncultured Cytophagia bacterium | reverse complement strand
CGCCCACACGCCGCGCGGCTACTTCCGTTTGCAGCAACTCGAGTTGAAGTATTTTAAAAATTGGGGAGGTCGCGACAGGAACGTGGAGGCGGAGGAAATTTCGGAGCGGGTTGATTGGAGTAAAGTAAAAGTTCGCGCCGAAGGCCGTGGCTCCGAAGAGCTCCCGATCCTTCAGTTTCCACCGCGCACCGCGTTGACGCAAGTGTTCGTGCATTCGACGCTGCCCATGGCGCGGAATGATCTCATGCGCCTCGGGCAGTTTGAATTTGTGCCGGAGCAGGCCGGCGTTTATGAATTGCACTTTCAAGTGCTGCGCAAGAACGCCGTTGCATATGAAATGCGCGAGTTGGTGGAATTTCACTGCCCGCAAGAACGGCCGCAACTCACCGTGCTCAACGCCGGTATTCTGCATCAAATGCGGATTCCCTTCATTCAAATTCCGCTAGTCGCGAGCACGTTCTTCGAGTCCGGCGGGGCGGTGTTGAATCAGAATCCGACCGATCGCATTTTCCGCGCGGTCTTCTGGGGGCTGACGGCAAAGCGTTTATCGCGCAATGCGCTTGAAGCAAAATTGTTGTTGCTGGAAGATCCGACCTCGGCGCTAGACGCGGCCGCGCAATCCGAGCTTGCGCAGCAGCGCGCGAAGACGCTGGTGCGCTTGTTTGAAAAAAAGGCCGAGGAGTTTCGCGGCGGCGCACAGTGCGCGCCGAAACATGAGGCTTCAAACGAACCGGTCGTGACGAACGGACACGCGCCGCTTGATTCGTGCGCGCCTGAAATTAAAATCGAACGCGCTTGGCCCGGGCAGAGCCAAGTCTTCATCAAATCGAGCGGCTCCGAAGTTTCGCCGGAATGGTTTGCGCAAGAAAATCGCGTGGTGCCGCTCGTTGCCACTATCGCAGCGCAGCGCACTCTTTTTCAACCGCTCAAATTAAAACCGCTCGAAGAGTCCGACGATATTGAACTGCGTTGTGAACCGGGCTTGTCGGCTTCGCTCTTGGGCTGCGTGCGTGGTGCATTCCTCGAAGTCACCAACTCGCGCGGCGAGAGATGCCGGCAGAAAATCAGCTTGGAAGATTTGCAAGCAGGCGAGCAGAGCGAACGGCGTTTGCGTTTAAATTCCGCGGACATGCGGGAGTTTTTAAACGAAGGTGAATTCTCCGCGCGGTTATTGTTGCAAACCGGCGCATCCGATTCCGTCACTCTCAGCGCGGCCACCGCGTTTAAAATCCACCGTCGCAATATCGTGCGCGACGAAGTCTTCGCGCTCTCGCCTTATGATCGCGCGGACTTGATTTACGCTTTGGATCATGAACGCATCGCGGCTTTGAGCCAAGAAATTTTGCTCACACTGCGCGACAGTTTAAACACGGCGCGCGCTTCCGAAATTTTTGTGTTGATCACCGGGCACAGCGATAGCTTGGGCGAACACCGCCCGCAAAGCGGAGTCGGGCGCACTTACAATCTTAGTTTGTCCTTCAGCCGCGCCGTTTATTTGCGCCGCTTGCTGGGTGATTCTCTGCGCGCTCGTGCCGCGCAAATGGGATTGGCTTTGCACGCTCGCGGCGAGTTGCTACACATACCTACAACGTTGCGGGAGAGCGTGAGCAAGAACGTCAACAACCCGACGATTTTGGAAGTCTTCAACCGGCCCAATTGCAACGGCACGGAGCCGGAATGCACGGAAGAAAAAGTGCGATCTTATTTGGAGCAATTGATCACGGAGAAGGTGCGACATTTCAAAGCAGGCCTCACGCAGGAAACTTCGAGGTCCGCAGAGGTGCCGACGGCCGCGGAAGTTCGCGCGCATATCGCCGCATTGCATGCGCTTCTTCCTTTGGAGATTGCCACGTTCGAAATGCCCGGCCCGCGTTACGTGCATCTCATCAGCACGGGCCTCGGCGCGGCCGTGCCCTTTTACCGCAGGCTGGAAGTATCGGAAGAACTGCAAGAAGTGTTTTGCCGCGCGGGCTTCACGCCGGAAGAGATGCCGCGCTTTTTCTTCGGCAAAGACGCGCATCCCGCCGGCCGGGTGATGAATCGACGCGTGGAATTGAACGTGATTTGGTGAGAGCCGGCCCATTAGTTTTTGCCGAGCGCGGCCAATTGCCGCGGCTCTAACAACCAACGTAATGTGCATTGCCCGGCGCGTATCGGCTTGTTGCTTTCCAGCAAAGCCACGCCGCCTTTTTTAAACGGCGTCGCCGCGGCCATCTGGCCGGTGAGCAAAAAAGCGAGCAGCGCGCTCACGTGCGGCTCGTGGCCGACCAATGCCAATGCCGCTTCTTCTTCGTGTTGATTCAGCCACGGCAGAAGGAGCGCGGGATTCGCTTCGGGAACGAGCAAATCCGTTTGCTCCACGGCCTTGAGCTTGAAACGTTGCCGCACAATCTCCGCGGTTTGCTCGGCGCGCACGAGCGGGCTGGCATAGAGCCGAGAAAAGCGCACTCCCAATTTCGACAAGCCGCGCGCGATGCGTAGCATCTTTTTGCGCCCGGGCTCGGTCAAGGGCCGGGCCTCATCAGGCTCGTCCCATTGCTCGCGCAGTTCGGCAATGGCGTGACGGATAATATAAATTTTCATAAAGCTCCTTGGGTTTGGGGTTCTTCGGTTATGGTTTATGAGTGTGTGACCCTTAAACCAAATTCTTGCCTCGTTATTTTCATTTTCTCCCAATCAAAACCATTGAAACTTTCAAAACCCTGTCGTATCTTGGCCGCACTTTAAAACACGCCTTGATTCATTTTTGAAATTGCGCCAATGAAAGTTTATCTCGAAACCTACGGCTGTCAGATGAACGAATACGATTCCGAGTTGGTTCGTTCGATTCTCGCCGGCCATCAACATGAATTTACGCCCTCGCTTGATCACGCCGAAGTGGTGTTGCTCAACACCTGCGCGATTCGCGAGCACGCGCATGAGAAAATTTTTCATTTGCTCGATCACCTCAAAGGCCGCAAGCGCCGGCAAAAGGGCTTGGTCGTCGGCGTGCTCGGGTGCATGGCGCAGAGCTTGAGAAAAGAAATCACCGAACGCGCGCCGTATGTTGACATCGTGGCCGGGCCAGATAGCTACAAACGTTTGCCGATGCTCATCGAAGCCACGCGCAATCAGACCGAACAAGCTTTCGACTTCTCCCTTTCCGAATTTGAAACCTATTCCGACATTGCGCCGCAGCGCGTGCCCGGTGTGAATGCGTGGATCGCCATCATGCGCGGCTGCGATAACTTTTGCACGTTCTGTGTGGTGCCTTACACGCGCGGTCGCGAGCGCAGTCGCGAGCTGGCGAACATCGTGCTGGAAGCCGAACGCAGCGCGAACGAGGGTTTCAAACAGATGACGCTGCTCGGGCAAAACGTGAATTCATATCGCAATGAGGCTAACGATTTTGCCGATCTTATGCAAGCCGTCTCCGAAGTGAGCGGCATCGAGCGCGTGCGTTTCACTTCCCCTCACCCGAAAGATTTTCCCCGCAAGCTGCTGCACACGATGGCGGCCAATCCCAAATTATGCAAGCACATTCATCTGCCGCTGCAAGCCGGCAGCGATAGCGTGCTCGAACGCATGAATCGCACCTACACTCGAAAAGAATTTCTCGATCTCGTGGACGAGATTCGCGCGCTCATGCCCGAGGTTTCATTGACCACGGACGTGATTTGCGGCTTCTGCGGCGAGACGGACGATGATTTCGAGCAGACGCTCGAAGTCGTGCGCGAGGTGGGATTCGATTCCGCGTACACATTCAAATATAGCGAGAGGAAAAACACGATTGCCTCGCGTGAGTTTCCCGATGACGTGCCGGAAGAGGTGAAGCAAGAACGCTTGTTGCGCTTGGCGGAATTGCAAAAAGAAATCACGCACGAACGCAGCGTGGCGGAGTTGGGTCGCGTGTATGAAGTGCTGGTCGAGGCGCCGAGCAAGAAGGATGGCAATCAATGGTTGGGCCGCACGGATCATTGCAAGCCCGTGGTTTTCACCGGCAACGTGCAAGCCGGTGATTTGGTGAAAGTGCGCATCGAAGCGCACGGCTCGAACACGCTCATGGGCGCGCTGGTGCAGGATTATCGCAGACCACTGCGGGTTTATCAGGAGGTGGAGGCGTGTTGCGTTTGAATGCCTATGAAAGCAGAATACGACTTCTCCAAAGCCAAACGCGACCCCGTGGTAAAACCGCGACCCGACACAACGCTCGTTCGCTTTCACGTTGATGATGAAATTCTCGATTGGTTTCGCGAACAAGTGCATCGAGCGGGCGGCGGCGATGTCACGGAATTGATGAATGACGTTCTGCGTGAATATATTCGGCGTAAAACCTCTTCTGCGCATGATTCATCTCAAGCGAGTAAAAAGATCCCTGCGGGATGACAGTCATTAAAAAGCTAAAAAGTTTTCCCATGTCCAAACTCAACCCGTTCGACTTCTACAACCTCGAAAGCCAACTCTCCGACGAAGACCGCGCGATTCGCGACCAAGTGCGCGCGTTTGTGAAGAACGAGGTGCGGCCCATCATTCGCGACCATTATCGCGCGGGCACGTTTCCGAAAGAATTGATTCGCCCGATTGGCGAGATGGGCTTGCTCGGCGCGAATTTGAAAGGCTATGGCTGCGCGGGCATCAACAATGTGGCCTACGGCCTCATCATGCAAGAGTTG
>CAYNDW010000577.1:4205-4665 GCA_964395375.1 uncultured Cytophagia bacterium | reverse complement strand
CCGATCTTCGAATTTCATCCGAGCGAATATACCAACGATCCCTTCATCATCAGCCGCAACGAGAAGCAGGTCGCGATCAACTCCGCGCTGGAAGTCGATCTCACCGGCCAAGTCTGCGCGGATTCGATTGGCTATAATTTTTACAGCGGCATCGGCGGCCAAGTGGATTTCATTCGCGGCGCCGCGCGCAGCAAAGGCGGCAAGCCCATCATCGCGCTGCCCTCCACCGCGAAGAATGACACGATCACGCGCATTGTGCCGCATCTCAAAGAAGGCGCGGGCGTGGTCACCTCGCGCGGCGATGTGCATTATGTGGTCACGGAATACGGCGTAGCCTATTTGCACGGCAAAAGCATTCGCGAACGTTGTTCAGCATTGATCAACATCGCGCATCCGAAATTTCGCGAAGAGTTGTCGAAGTTTGCAAGAACGTAGAGAGATGAAGGAATGTGTTAAAAAG
>CAYNDW010000577.1:0-4195 GCA_964395375.1 uncultured Cytophagia bacterium | reverse complement strand
GAAGGAGGCAGTGCGCAGTGATCAGTTTGTGTACTGATTTAATGAACTGCGAGCAGCACGATAAACTGCTGGGGAGTAATAACCTCGACTTTGGGAAAACCGATTCGCTTGAGAATATCGTAATGATGGTCGCTCGTAACGATATAATCACTTGCGGCAGCAACGGCACAATCAACAAATTTGTTATCGTCCGGATCAGCAGCGATGAGATTGAAGCGGAAAGTTGGGTCGATGAATTTAACAAAGGGAGAAGAGGCGAGAAAGTTCAGCAAACGTTCACCATTCTCCCTGCGGTGAAACGTGAAGAGGATTTCCTCATATTCCAGGAGGATCGGCGTTGACACGCAAATAGAAAAGCTCCCGCGTAGCAGATGCTGGAAGATTGCATGGTGAGGACTCGTGCGGGAAAGCGATTCGACAAAAGCATTCGTGTCGATGACGGCTTTCACGAATGAGCATTCCCATACGGTTTGGCCGCGCGATGTGCCTCAATTGCTCTTTGAATGGCAGCTCTATTGACTTTGCCCTGCTCCCAATCCTGCGTCACGGCATCCACCAACTCCTCGGCAATGATACGTGAAATAAATTGGTGCGTAATCAGGAGCTGCTCTCGCGTGAGCGTGTCGAGCTTTTGCGCGAGTTGAGATTTTAACTCTGTTTCCGTCAATTCTATGATCGACATGGTAGTGGCCTCCGATTTTGTGAAAATAAGGTAGTTTTTTTCTGTGCGAGAGACAACGAGAAATTTTGATCAGCGCACGCAAACCAAACCCATCATGAGTCTCGCGAAACAAATAAAATCTCTTTCCGAGATCATCTCCAAGCTCCCGCGCCACAGCCGCATCTTCCTCGGCTCCGGTTGTTCCGAGCCGCAAGAATTGGTGCGCCAACTCGTGGCGCAGGCCTCGCATTTTGCCGATGCGGAGATCTTGCACTTGCTCACCGCGGGCCGCTCGGAATACGTCGAGCCGCAATACGCGAATTACTTTCGCCACAATGCTTTTTTTATCGGCCCGAACGTGCGGCAAGCCGTGACCAATGGCGCCGCGGATTACACGCCGATCTTTCTCTCCGAATTGCCGCGGCTTTTTGAAAGCGGCGAGTTGCCCATTGATCTCGCGCTCATGCAAGTTTCACCACCCGATGCTGCGGGCTATTGCAGTTTGGGTGTGAGTGTGGATGTGATGAAATCCGTCGCGCAAGTCGCGCGGTGCATCGTCGCGCAAGTCAATCCGCAGATGCCGCGCACCTGCGGAGATAGTTTGTTGCATGTGAGCCAGGTGCATCATCTGCTCGAATATGAAGAAGCGCTGCTCGAATATAAAATTCCCGCGCCCGAGGAAGTGACTTTGCAAATCGCGCGCAATGTGGCGCAGTTGATTCGCGACGGGGCCACGCTGCAACTCGGCATCGGCGTGATTGCCGACGCCGTGCTCAAAATGCTGCATGACAAAAACGACCTCGGCGTGCATACTGAAATGTTTTCGGATGGTCTCATTCCTCTCTTGCAAAGCGGCGTCGTGAATAACAAGCTGAAGGGATTGCACGAGGGCAAGACCATCACCAGCTTTGTGATGGGCTCGCGCGCGTTGTATGATTTCGTCCGCGAGAATCCTTTGATCGAGTTTCATCCCTCGCAACACACGAACAATCCGTTCATCATCGGCCAGAATCGCAACATGATCGCGATCAACTCCGCCCTCGAAGTTGATCTCACTGGCCAAGTCTGCGCGGATTCGATTGGGCCGCGTTTCTTCAGCGGCATCGGTGGACAGATCGATTTCATTCGCGGCGCCGCGCTTTCGCCCGGCGGCAAGCCGATCATTGCGCTGCCCGCCACCGCGGAGAACGGCAAAGTCTCGCGCATCGTGGCCGATCTCACGCACGGCGCAGGCGTGACGACCACGCGCGGAGACGTGCATTACGTCGTCACGGAATACGGCATCGCTTATCTGCACGGCAAATCCGTGCGCCAACGCAGCCTCGAATTGATTCACCTCGCGCATCCGGATTTTCGCGGCGAGTTGCTTGCGGCGATGAAGCAACGGCATTATGTGTATCCCGATCAAAAGCTCGAAACCATCGGACGCCTTTATCCGCAGTGGTATGAAACCACGCGCGCGTTCAAAGCCTCCGCGCCGATTCGCTTTCGCCCGATCAAACCTACCGACGAACGCTTGCTGCAGGATTTTTTTTACTCCCACAACGAAGACACGATCTTCATGCGCTATCACGCGCATATCAAAACCATGCATCACACCAAAGCGCAAGACTTGGTGAATGTCGATTACAATCAGCGCATGGCCTTTGTCGGCGTGGTGGGCGAAATCGGCAAAGAGCGCATCATCGCGATCGCGCGTTACATTGCCGCGCCGGAATATGAATTTCCCGAAGTGGCCTTTGTCGTGCATGAAGATTTTCGCGGGCTTGGCATCGCCGGTTTTCTCTTTCAACAACTGCAACGCGTCGCGCAAGCGCACGGCCATCGCGGCTTCTCTGCTATTGTGTTGGCCGAAAATGTTGCCATGCTGCGCGCGTTCGAGCGCATCGGCTTCGCGGAGAAGAAATACGACGACGGCGTTTTTGAGTTGACGTTTCGGTTTGCGCAAGACCAAACGGTTTAGATTACACTTTCCGTCAGCTACGTCATGCAGTAGGAGTCCTTTTAAGCGCTCGGCAGTATCTTCCGCGCTTAAGAAGATTCCTACTGCATGACAGCAATGGTGTGGTGCGAAGTGCAACCCGCATCGCTCTGAAGAGAGGAGGCGAGAGTATGTCGAATCCAATCAAACCGCGCCAACGCGGCAAAGCCGAGTATCGCATGCGCACGCATTTGATACACGGTAATTTTGAAAGCAAGAAGTGGGACTATGATCATCACGTGGTGCCGCCGTTGTCTTCTTCCGCCACGTATCGCTTGAGTTCCGCGCATCGCGGCGCGCAGGGCTTCTTCGAGTTTGCGAGCGAGGCCACGGACTTCACCCAGCATGTGCCGATTTACATCTATGATCGCCTCGAAGAACCCACGCGCGGCATGCTCGAAGAAAATCTCGCGTATGCCGAGGGCGGTGAAATGTGCGTGTCATTCGCGACCGGCATGGCGGCGATCAGCGGCGCGCTCGGCATGTTGTGCGAAGCCGGGCACGAGATCGTTGCGCATCAAGTGCTTTATGGCTGCACGTATAGTCTGATGACGCATTGGCTGCCGCGGTTCGGCGTGCAAACCAAGTTTGTCGATCTCAAAAACGAAGCGGCTTTGGCCGCGGCGATCACGGCCAAGACGCGCGTCATTTATTTCGAAACGCCGGTGAATCCTGATTTGAGTTTGATCGACATTGCCGCAGTGCGGCGCGTGGTCACGGCGATCAATCAAGATCGACCAACAGAGCGACACCTCAAGATCGTAGTGGACAACACGTTCGCGACGTCGTACTGCCAGCGCCCGCTCAGTCTCGGCGCGGATTTCGTGGTGCATAGTTTGACCAAAGGCATTGGCGGTTTCGGCACGGACATGGGCGGCGCGGTGATTGGGCCGCAAAAATTTTATGCGCCGCTTATGAGTTATCGCAAAGATTTCGGCGGCGTGCTCGCGCCGAAAAGCGCGTGGCCGTGCTTGGTGTATGGCCTGCCGACACTTGCGACGCGCATGGTCAACATGCAGAAGACCGCGCATCGCGTCGCGAAATTTTTGCAGGAGCATCCTAAGGTCGAGCGCGTCCTCTATCCGGGTTTGGAGTCGCATCCGCAGTATGAGCTGGCGAAGCGGCAGATGACAAACTACGAAGGAAAATTTGCGCCCGGCGCACTGTTGTATTTTGTATTAAAAGGAAAAGACCCAGCCGCGCGCGGCGAGCAATTCATCGATTACATTGCGGATCACGCTTATTGCATCACACTCGCGGTGAGCTTGGGGCAAATCAAAACGCTGATCGAAAGCCCGTATTCGATGACGCATTCGGCGTTGCCCGAAGCGGACAAACTCGCGCGCGGCATAGCGCCTGGCGGCATTCGGCTTTCGCTCGGTTTGGAAGACTGGCACGACGTGATGGAAGATTTGGAGGAGGCTTTGGCGCAGGTATGATTCCGGCTCCAAGCGGGAACTCGAAACCTTTGCAATCTCTGTGTCTCCAATCTCGAAGAGCCGCACAGAGCAATTTGCATTTCAGATCAAAGCAATGGCGCGAAGCAGGTCCGC
>CAYNDW010000576.1:0-4666 GCA_964395375.1 uncultured Cytophagia bacterium | reverse complement strand
CTTACGAGCGCGCGAACGGACGCGACCTCGAATTTAACCAACAGCGCCGGCGCTATGGCGGCGATTTGCAGGGCCTCATCGACAAGCTCGATTACTTGCAAGACCTCGGCGTGAACGCGCTCTATTTGACGCCCGTGTTCGAATCGCCCTCCGCGCACAAGTATGACGGCGCGACGTATCATCATATCGATCCCAATCTCGGACCCGATCCCGTGGGCGACCGCAAACTCATCGCAAGCGAAGTGGGGCACGATCCCGCGACGTGGCAATGGACGGCCGCGGATAAACTCGCACTGCGATTGATTGCGGAAGTGCATCGCCGCGATATGCGCCTCATCTTCGACGGCGTGTTCAATCACACCGGCAGAAATCATTGGGCGTTTCGCGATGTGGTCGCGCGGCAGCAGCTTTCGCCCTACAAAGATTGGTTCAAAATTAAAAGTTGGAATGATGCGACGACGGGCGCGGGTTTCGATTATGAAGGCTGGTGGGGCTTCAAGGATTTGCCCGAGTTGCGGCAAGATGAAAACGGTCTCGTGGCCGGGCCGCGCGAATATGTCTTCGCCTGCACGCGGCGTTGGATGGATCCGAACAACGACGGCGATCCGAGCGACGGCATTGATGGCTGGCGCCTCGATGTGGCGGAGTGCGTGCAGCACAATTTTTGGAAAGCATGGCGCGCGCACGTGCGCCGCATCAATCCGCAAGCGTATCTCACGGGCGAAGTCATCAACACGCTGCCCGTATTGTCGAAATTTTTGCAAGGCGAGGAGTTCGACGCGGTGATGAATTATACTTTCGCGTATGCGTGCAATGATTTTTTTGTGGAGGAAAAGCGCCGCGTGAACGTGAGCGCGTTTGATCGCAGCCTGCGCGAATTGCGCGAAGCGTTTCCCGCAGAGGTGGCGTATGTGATGCAGAACCTCGTGGACAGCCACGACACGGACCGCATCGCCTCGCGCATGGTGAATCGCGACCGCGAGAGCATGCGCGAATGGCTGAAATACTATCAATGGTCCAAAGTCGTGCACACGCCGGATTATGATTCGCGCAAGCCGAACGCGCGCGAGCGCAACGCGCAAAAGCTCCTCGCTCTTTTTCAAATGACCTATGTCGGCGCGCCGATGATTTACTATGGCGATGAAGTGGGCATGTGGGGCGCGAATGATCCCTGTTGCCGCAAGCCCATGGTGTGGGAGGATTTGGTTTATGCCGACGAAGCGACTTTGCCGAATGGCGCGCGGCGGGAGAACGTGGATCGTGTGGTTGTGGATCGTGAGTTGTTGGCGTATTATCGCAAGCTCATTCATCTTCGCCGCGCGCATCCCGCGTTGCAGCTCGGCGATTTCCAAACGTTGCTCATGGACGACGCCCGCGCGTTGTATGCGTTCTCGCGTTCATACGAAAAGCAAATGCTCGTGGTTTTGATCAACAACAGCGCGCACGAGCAACGTGTCTCGCAAGTGCCCTGCGGGCCCGGCGCGTTTGTGGATTTGCTTGATGGGCTGGTTGTGGCCGCAAACGCGGCGGGCGAGTTGGCGTGCGAAGTAAACGCGCAGAGCGGGAGGGTGTTACTGCGCAAATAGTTGTGCGGTGTGCGTAATGCCTCAGTTACCTGTTGCTGAAGCATCAGGCTTGGAGATGCAAGCCCCGCAAGCGGGGCTACTACCCAACGGGTTTTAGTCATCTTTAGATTATAGGTGTCAAGCTAAGGCGGAGTGCCCGAACAATTCCCCCCTTGAGGGGGGTGTCGCTCGGCATCCTGATGAACTGAAGTGTAGCTTCTGAAAGGTAGCGCAAGGGCGCACATGATTTCTATAGTGCTCTTTGGCCTCAAGAACACCCCCTAACCCCCCTCAAGGGGGGAATACGTTGGCAAATTTCTTTAGCTTGACACGTATGATCTTTAGATGACTCTCACCAAGCCCGAGACTTACAGCATCAGGCGGAGATTGGCGGCAACACGAGTGCAAAATTCAGGTTCTCAAATGACGACCCTGAAAGCCAAACGATGGACTGCAAAACGGGTACAACACTGTGTTCGAAAGAGTCGTTCGGGCGTAATGCCTCAGTTATTGGTGGAAAACGTAGCGCAGACATCTTGTCTGCAGGCAGGATGCCTGCGCTACTCCACACGTAACTGAGGCATTGCGTTCGGGCGGTCGCGCATGTTTATGCTAGAATATAATTTCCCATGGCGGATATTTGACTTGACATTCGAAACCGGAATCTCTATTGTCGGCCTTCCAAAATCGGGTTGGGACGGGTTTCCTCTCAGGTGTGGCGCAAGCAGTCATCTCGAACTCTCATGAATTTGACTAGTAACCATTGTTCGCCTCGTACATCAAATCACTCGTTTTAGTTTGGTCTCACCACAAAAGTAAGGAGAGGCTCGCATGAGGCTCCGCCGTTTACTCACTGTTGTGTTCGCGTCATTGGGCTTGATCGCAACGACCAGCTTTGCGCAAAAACCTTTCACCTCGCGCGTGCGCGAGATTCGCCTCGATGAAATCGAAAAGACTCGCGCCCTTGCCAATATGCAAATCGGCGAAGCGAGCAACATTCCCCGCGCGTTGTCCGGCGTCAATTATCCGGTTCGGCCCGCGGACCCCGAGACCATGGCGCGGCAGTTCTTGCGCGATCACGCGGAGTTGTTGCATCTGCGCGCGGATTTGAGCGATCTCGCGCATACTTCCACGCGCGAAACCAAAGGCGGGTTTCATGTGCGTTTCCAGCAGCAACTCGCGGGTATTCCGGTTTATAAAGCGGAAATCGCGGTGACGATCACGCGCAATCATCTCGTCACGTTTGTGATGAACGGCTATCGCGAAAATCTTCAGCTCGCATTGGCGGCGCAGAATGTGGCCACGAGCCAAGCGTTGACGCTGGCGAAAAATTATCTCGCGACGCAAGGCCGGATTGATTTCGAGAAGACCGAGTTGGTGGTGCACAACTATCAAGGCCGCACCCGTTTGGCCGTGAAGGCGACGATTGTGCCCGCGGAAGATCCCATCGGCGATTGGGAAGTGTTGGTGGATGCGCAGAGCGGGGAGATTTTTAAAGTCGTCAACAATGCGTTTCACGCGAGCGGTGATCGCGGCGCGCGCGGCAATGTGACCACCGCCACGGGCACGGGCAACACGTTTGATCCCGATCCGATCACGCGTTCGGGCGTGACGTATGGCACGGGCGGCATTACCGATAATAACGACGCGGACAGCGCGGATTTGACGGCGCAAGTAAGCTCCGTGACGCTGCAAGATATCACGTTCAACGGCAGCCAATATCAACTCACCGGCCCGTTTGCCGCAGTGCAGGATTTTGAATCGCCGTTTAATGGCACGTTTAGCCAAGCAACCTCGACGTGGAATTTCACGCGCAATGCCAATGCGTTCGAAGCGGTGCTCGTGTATTATCACATCGACAAGTCGATGCGCTACATCAACCAAACGCTCGGCGTGGCATTGCTGCCGTTTCAATATAGCGGCGGCGTGCAAGTCGATCCGAGCGGTTTGAGCGGACAGGATAATTCACATTACGTCAGCTCGACCGGCCGCGTGGCGTTCGGCGAAGGCGGCGTGGATGATTCGGAAGATTTGGAAGTGGTGCTGCATGAACTGGGACATGGCATTCATGATTGGGCCACGAACGGACAAATCTCGCAAGTGGATGGCTTGAGCGAAGGCAGCGGCGATTATTGGGCCGCGTCATACACACGCAGCCTCGGCTTTTGGTTGCCTTCGGAGACGGAGTATAATTGGGTGATGCGCTGGGACGGACATAATACTTTCTGGGCCGGCCGCATTGTGAATTACTCCGCGACTTATCCGAGCGGCCTTACCGGCTCCATTCACACCGACGGGCAGATGTGGTCTTCGACGTTGATGTCGATTTGGAATGATATCGGCAAGACCGCGACGGATGAAAATTTCCTCGAAGCGCTTTCGATGTTGAATAGCAGTTCGAGCCAGAACGATGCGGCGAATGCGTTTTATCAAGCCGATCTCGCGTTGCACGGCGGCGTGAATCAAGCCGCGATCTTGAGCCGCTTCACCGCGCGCGGGTATACGATCAACACCGGCGCGCCGCCGAACGCGCCCACGGCTTTGAGCGCGACCGCGGTGAGCAGTAGCCAAATCAATCTCGCGTGGACGCAAAATTCGAGCGATGAGACCGGCTTCAAGATTGACCGCAAAACCGGCGCAGGTGGCACGTATGCTTTGCTTGCCACGCTCGGCGCGAACGTGGTAAGCTATTCGAACACAGGCTTGGCTGCGAGCACGCAGTATTATTATCGCGTGTATGCGTACAACGGCAGCGGCAACTCGGCGTTTTCGAACGAAGCGAATGCGACCACCTCGGGCGCGGCGGTGAATCTCGCGTTGAACAAACCCGCGACCGCCTCCAGCACCAGCGGTTCGAACACCGCGAGCAAAGCGTTTGACGGCAGCACGAGCACGTATTGGCGCAGCGGCAGTTTGAGCAGCGCCACCGTGGCGTGGTTGCGCGTGGATTTGCAAACCGCGCAGAACGTCGGCCGTGCCGTGATCAAATGGCGCAGCACGTACTACGCGAAAAACTATCAAATCCAAATTTCGACGAACGACGTGAATTGGACCACGGTCCATACCGACAATGCCGGTAACGGCGGCACGGATGATGTTTC
>CAYNDW010000575.1:243-4689 GCA_964395375.1 uncultured Cytophagia bacterium | reverse complement strand
TGAACTTGCCCACCACCGGCACAAAGTTCAAAACGCCGGCGGCGAAAACCGG
Source organism: uncultured Cytophagia bacterium (assembly GCA_964395375.1). GTDB lineage: Bacteria > Zhuqueibacterota > Zhuqueibacteria > Zhuqueibacterales > Zhuqueibacteraceae > JABWAN01. The sequence goes on along the minus strand of CAYNDW010000575.1, from coordinate 4,637 downwards.
CGTCGCGCCAAAAGCTACCAGTTTGAGCGCACGCCCGACATCTTGTTTTGAAGCAAAGCTCGTTGAAAGCCGATTGATCAGATATGCGCTCACATCCACGGCCACGAGCGCGAACACATAGCTAATAATCGCCGCGCGAATATTGAGCGTCAGACTGGGGTAGCGAAAAAAGCTGATGAGATAACCCAACGCGGGCAAGGCCGCAATCCAAACGACGTACCTCAAAAAGATTTGCGCATTGCTAATGCGTTCAGGGCGAATCTTATCCCATTCCGCTTGTGGATTGAACAGCATATTGACGAGTCGGTTGAGAATATACATGCGTCCTCCTTGCAAAAAGCACAGAGCGTGAGCGGCTAGTGGCAGTGGCGTGAATTTGTGGTGCGAAAGTAGCTTGACGATGTTTAGTTGCTCTTCCATAAACTATGAGGACCAAAGGCCTCTAGTTTTTAAAAAAGAATCTGGCTTTTGGGGCATGCCGAAAGAGTCTGCTCCTTCATCAAAATAAGTGGGCATAAAAACATTCGACGCCGCTAAAATAGTAAATCTTGTTTGTAAGAACAACTTCAACTTTGTTTGTGCAATAGTTTCAGAGTCGGCCGTGCAATTTAACGAGCCTGCTCTCCTCAGATTGCCAATTTCTTCTTTTCAACTATTTTTGTATATTTCCCGCCAACGGAAAACCAAAATACCTTTCGAAGGAGAATCACCTTGAGTACAACGATGAAGCGCGTGTTGCCATATAAACGAACGCACACTTGCGGGGCGCTGCGCGCGCACGATATTGGTCGCGAAACCATTCTCATGGGCTGGGTCGATACGTGGCGCAATCATGGCGGCATTTTGTTCCTCGACTTGCGCGATCGTTATGGCAAAACGCAAATCGTCTTCCGGCCCGAATTGGCGGACATGCATGCTACCGCGGAAACGCTGCGCAGCGAGTTTGTCATTGCCGTGAAGGGCAAAGTGCTCGGTCGGCCGTCGGGCAGTTCGAACGCTAACTTGCCCACCGGCGAAGTCGAAGTCGAGGCGATTGAACTGCACATTCTGAATCCAGCGAAGACGCCGCCGTTCGAAATCAATGACCGCAACGAGGCCGCGGAGGACTTGCGTTTGAAATATCGCTATCTCGATTTGCGCCGCGCGGACATGCAGCGTAATTTGATGGCGCGCCATCAACTCGCGCAAGTCACGCGCAGCTATTTCGACCGCAACAATTTCATTGAAATCGAAACGCCGATTCTCATGAAGAGCACGCCCGAGGGCGCGCGCGATTATCTCGTGCCGAGCCGCATTCATCACGGCAATTTTTATGCGCTGCCGCAAAGCCCGCAAACCTACAAGCAATTGCTCATGGTCTCGGGCATGGATCGCTATTATCAAATCGTGCGCTGCTTCCGCGATGAAGACTTGCGCGCGGATCGCCAGCCCGAGTTCACGCAGATCGACGTGGAGATGTCGTTTGTCGATCAAGAAGACGTGCTCGCGATGATGGAAGGCTTGGTCGTGGAAATGTTCGAGCGCATTCTTGGCCGCAAAGTCACGCTGCCATTGCCGCGCATGACGTATGCGGAGGCCATGTCGCGCTTCGGCAGCGATAAGCCGGATCTGCGCTTCGGTTTGGAGATTCGCAACCTCACCGATCTCGCGCAAGAAAGCGAGTTTCGCGTTTTCAAAGAAGCAACGGAAGCCGGCAAAACCGTGCAAGGTCTCGCTCTTGCGGGCGGCGGTGGTTATTCGCGCAAGCAACTCGACGAGCTTTCAGAATATGCCAAGCAACTTGGCGCAAGCGGGCTGGCTACGATCAAAACCAGCGCGGAAGGCTGGCAAGGCTCGATTGCGAAATTCTTTTCGGAAGGATTGGTGCGACGTGTGAATGAGCGCTTCGCCGCGGGCAGCAATGATCTGCTGCTCTTGGTGGCGGATGAAGAAGAGCGCGCGCAGGAAATTCTCGGCGCGTTGCGTTTGCGTCTCGCGCAGCAAGAGAATCTCATTCCGAAAGACACGTTTCATCTTTCGTGGGTGGTCGAGTTTCCCTTGCTGGAGTTCGATAAAAACGAACAACGCTGGGCCGCGCGGCATCATCCTTTCACTTCGCCGATGGATGAGGATTTGGAATTGATGACCTCGACGCCGGGCAAAGTACGCGCGAAGGCCTATGATCTCATTCTCAACGGCACCGAGATCGCCGGCGGCAGCATTCGTATCCATCGCCGCGACATTCAAAAGCACATGTTCAATCTCTTGAACATTGGCGATGAAGAGGCAGAAAGAAAATTCGGCTTTCTTATGGACGCGTTTGAATATGGCGCGCCGCCGCACGGCGGCATTGCATTCGGCTTCGACCGTCTCGTGATGCTGCTCGCGGGCCGCAAGTCGATTCGCGACGTGATCGCCTTTCCAAAAACAAATTCAGCGGTTTCACTTATGGACGGCGCGCCTTCCTCGGTGGACGAAAAGCAACTACGCGAGCTGGGAATCAAATTGTTGTGAACCTTGCGAAGGTTTTGAACCTTCGCAAGATTCTAAAAAATAAGCGGAAATTTAGATTGACAGCCGAGAGTTCGTTTATTATATTGCACGGCTTTTTTAAGCAAGTATGGTCAGAGGGTGTAGCTCAGCTGGTAGAGCAGCGGACTTTTAATCCGTAGGCCGAGAGTTCGAGCCTCTCCACCCTCACCGTTATGTTGAAAAGTAGTACCAGCGCCCATAGCTCAACTGGCAGAGCAGCGGACTCTTAATCCGGAGGTTCTAGGTTCGACTCCTAGTGGGCGCACACTTGAGTTTTGTCGCGGTGACCTCTTATGTGAGAGGGAGGAAGGAAGCAAAAGGCTCGCACCTGCGAGCCTTTTTTATTTTAGATGTGGCGGCGCGACAACACTGTGGCAATTGCGCCCGACCGAGCGTTGAACGAACGCGTCGCGGATATGAAGTTACGCTGATCAAAGCTATGGTATGGCCTTTGATGAATTACCGTGCGAAGCTTGCGCAATAACACAAGTTCTGATCACGAAAACATTGAAAGGAGTCGTACCGATGAAGACAAAAATTTTTCTGGCCGCACTCGCAATCGCAAGTGTCGGCGTGAGCACAATCGTTTCGGCGCAGGATGAGAAAAAAATTTCCAACATTGGCTTGAAACTGAGTCTCGGCCTGGGCTCGCAGGATTTCACGGCCGCGCAGGATTTGGAAAGGGGTGAAGCCGCTTCATTGAGCTTGGGTTACGGTGTCTCGCAACGTGTCTCGCTCTGGCTCGGCGCTTCGGCCAGCACGCACGAGCGCGAAACCGAGCAAGAGTTGGAAAGCAGTTTGGCGAGTTTGGAATTGGGCGTGCAGTACAAGCTGCGCCCCGGTCAGAAGCTGCAACCGTATGGCAAACTTGGTCTCGGCGGGTTCTTTTTGAATACGGAGAAAACACAAACGACTTTGAGCGGAGGCGGCGTTTCGTGGGGCGTGGGCGCGGAGTATCGCCTCGTGCGCTTTCTCAGCGTGGGCGCGGAATTTTTTTGGAAGGATTTTGATTACTCCCATCAACGCGTCGGCGACAACGGCGAATTCAACGAGCTTGCGCGGGAACTGCAAGGCAATAGTCGCGGCTTCATGTTGCATCTCACTTTGCAATAAAGACGCGAAGCTCCGCGCTCTTCGCTCCAACAAGAGTAAAAGCCCAAGGCATGATTTCATGCCTTGGGCTCTTTTGTTAAATTGAAACCGCGCATGGGAACCTCTCACCACTTTTCAAAACCTGGCCCCGGTGCCCACTTGGATTTCGGCTCGAAGTGTTGCCACAAAAGGCGCGACACTTTGCGAAGCAACACGTAACCCTCGTTGTTATACTCCCAGCTCTCGTCTTGTTGGTTTTTAGTGATGAGGCAAAACACGTAATCGCCACTGGGCGCGTTCACGAGTACAACCTCGGAGCGCGAGCGATTCACCGCGCCCTGTTTCGAAGCGGCCTGCACATGCGGCGGAATTTGCGAGAGCGCTTCATCGTTCCAATAAATGCGCGCGAGCATGCGATACATCTCGTCGCTTGCGGCCGGACTCACGGCGCGCCGCTCGCGAATCAGCACGAGCAATTCCGCCATCTCGCGCGGCGTGGTTTGCCCCCAGCCAAATTCCTTGCGCGCCTCTTCTCTGCCTTCCGTGCGCGAGTTGACGCGAGTTTGATGAAAGCCGTGCGCTTCGAGCCAATGGTTGATCGCCACGCCCGCGCCCGCCAACGATTGGCACCACAAGCTCGCGGTGTTGTCGCTGGTGGTAATCATGAGCATTGCTACTTTGCTGAATGCAACTTTCTCGCCGTCTTTAAATGAACCTAAAAGATCCTCCCCTGCGTACAAAAGCGAGTCTTTATAAACGAGACTGCCGTGATAATCCAATTCCCCGGCATT
>CAYNDW010000575.1:0-233 GCA_964395375.1 uncultured Cytophagia bacterium | reverse complement strand
AACAACGCGATCATGATGGGCACTTTGACCATACTCGCCGTCGGGAACAATTCCTCGGCGTGAATGGCTACGCTGCGGCCTGAGGGCAAATGGCGCACGTAAACGCCGACGTCGCCGCGAAAATCTTTGAGCGCGGCTTGCAGTTTCGTCTCGAGTTTCTTGTCGGGTTTTTCGCGCAAGCGGCTTGCTTCGGTTTGCGCGAAGCTCCCGGTTTTACATAAAGACAAAAAAAG
>CAYNDW010000574.1:0-4692 GCA_964395375.1 uncultured Cytophagia bacterium | reverse complement strand
CGGCTTCGGGCGGCGACTATCTGGTTTATCCCAGCCCGCAAGCGCAAGCCGGCTTCGCGCTCTATACTTTCGAAATCAAACAGAGCGGCACGTATTATATTTGGACGCGCAGTCTTACACCCGGCGCGAGCGGCAAAAACTCGTGGACCGTGAGCGTGGATGGCGGCGCGGCGTTGACGTATGATGTTTTTCAAAACGCGCGCTCGAACAAGTGGGCGTGGGATCTTTTAAGCGATCGCGGCAACGGCACACCCGACGTGCCCGAGTTTGATCCAAAGACGTATGCCTTCGCGCCCGGCATGCACACGCTTGCGTTTGAAGGCCGCGCGCATGACACGCGCTTGGATAAAATTCTGATCACGAGCGACCCGACCTATCAGCCGCAAGGCAAAGAAGAAGGCGGCAGCATCACGGATTTGAACGGCATTGCCGCGACCGAGGTCACACTCGGCAATCAAGTCGGCCCGATCGTGGTGGAAGCGAGTTATGCGGCGTTGCCGGTTGCGGTGTTTAATCTCACCGCGAAAGCGGCGTTGCCGTATGCGATCACGCTCGCTTCCGGTAATAATCAATCCGGCGCCGCGGGGCAAACACTCCCGACTCCTTTCACGGTGACGGTCTCCGATACGTTTGGCAATCCTTCCGCGAATGCGGATGTGGCATTCGTCGTCACCGAAGGCAATGGCTCGCTCAATGCGTTTCGCGCGAAGAGCGATAGCACGGGCAAAGCCTCCGCGAGTTTCACGTTGGGCAATAACGGCGCGAGCAACAGAGTCGAAGCGCGCGCGGCATTCACGCAACAAGTCGTGGCCTTCACCGCGACCACGAACTCCGGCGTCGCGAATAAAGTCGCGCTGGTGAGCGGCTCGAATCAAACCGGACAAGTCGGCGCGAAGTTGTTGCAGCCGCTCGTGGTGAAAGTGACGGATGCGAACAACGCGAACATTACGAAGTTTCCGGTTGAGTTTGAAACCGTGCGCGGCGGCGGCAAAACCACGGCGCACAATATCGTGCTCAATCCTGGCTTTGAATTTGACGTGAATGAAGTGCCCACGGATTGGAATCTTGATGGTGCGCCCACTGCGCAGGAAGTGCGCGTAGTGGCGCAGCCCAAACGCAGCGGCGTGCAAAGCCTCGCGATCACTTCGAGCCGCGCGAATATCGGCCTCACGCAAGCCGTGCCGTATGAATCGAACGTGACGTATTATCTTTCGTTCTATGCGAAGATCGACAGCGGCGTGTTGCGCGTGCTGTGGCGCATGAATGATGCGAACGGCAATTTCGTGGATAAGATTTTCGACATTGGCGCGGAAGCCACCGGCGCGAATTGGCAACACTTCGCGATTTCGGCGACGAATGGTTTGGCGGGCAAACGCAATCTGTATTTCCGCACGAATGGCAAAGGCTACTTTTATATCGATGATGTGAAAATCATTCCGGCCACGGATAGCAACGGCCAGCTTGCGGCGAGTTGGACGCTCGGCGATACCGCGGGCACGCAACAAGTGCAAGCGCTCGCGCTCGGCACAAGTGCGGGTTTGAATGGCTCGCCGGTTTTATTTAATGCACAAGCAAATGCCGCGGCTGCGGCGAAGTTGGTGGAGGCGAGCGGCAACAATCAACTCGGCTCCGCGAATCAACCGCTCGGCGCGCCGTTCGCGGCGAAAGTCACGGACAACTTTGGCAACGGCGTGGCAAATGTGAATGTGCAGTTTCAAGTGGCGAGCGGCAACGGCAAGCTCGGCAATGGCACTGCGACGCAAAGCATCGCGACGAATGCGAACGGCCTTGCGAACGTGACGTTGACGCTCGGCCCGAATAGCGGCGCGGCGAACACCGTGAGTGCGAGCGCGAATGGTTTATCCGGCAGCCCAGTGACTTTCACGGCCACCGCTGCGATTCCCGCGAAGCTGGCAAAAGTGAGCGGCGATTTGCAACTCACGAGCGCGGCGACAATGTTGCCGGAACCGCTTGTGGTGAAAGTCACGGATGCGAACAACAATCCGATCTCCGGCGCTGCGGTGAATTTCATTGTTGATGCCGGCAACGGTACGATCAACGGCGCAAGCAGCGCGTTGCTGCGCACCGATGCGAATGGTGAAGTCGGCGCGTCGTATGTCACCGGCCCGGTGGCGGGCGCGCAAAACAAAGTGCGCGCGACCGCGGAGCACAACGGCCAAGCGCTGCAAGGCTCGCCGCGAAATTTCACGATCAACACCGCGAGCTTGATGGCAATGACGCTCGTTGCGGGCAACAATCAAATCGGCGTCGCGGGCGATCCGCTCGTGAATGCGTTTAAAGTGATGATCACGGACACGCTCGATAAGCCGGTCGCGCAACAAGACGTGGTGTTTACGATTACTGAGGGCAATGGCAAACTCAATGGCGCTGCTTCGCCTCTCACCGTGAAGACGGATTCCACCGGCGCGGCGAGTGTGAAGCTCACGTTGGGCAATTTGCCGGGCGTGAACAACAACAAAGTGCGTGCGGCCACAAGCGTTGCAGTGAATGGCTCGCCGATCGTCTTTCAAGCGAGCGCCAATGCGGGCGCGCCGTTCGTGCTCAAAGAAATTTCCGGCGATAGCCTCTCCGGCGTCGTGAATAATCCGTTGCCCGCGCCGTTCGTGGTGAAAGTGACGGACAAAGTGGATAACTCGCTCGTTGATGTCGACGTGATTTTCGAAGTGACTGCGGGCGGCGGCAAAATCAACGGCGCGAGCAAAGATACGATCAAGACGAACGCGCAAGGTCTCGCGCAGGCGACGCTGCTCGCGGGTTCGACTTCGGGTTTATATAACAACAAAGTGCAAGTGCGCGCGTTCAACGGCACATTGGAATTGAACAACTCGCCGCTCTTGTTTGTGGCTTCGGTCACGCCGAGCAAAGCGCGCGCGATGAACATTGCCGCGGGCAATCGTCAAACCGGGCCGGCGGGTGAAGCGTTGACCAATGCGCTGCGCGTGCGCGTGCTGGATGCGCAAGGCAATCCGATTAAAGATCATGCGGTGCGCTTCCGCTCGACGGCGCAAGCGAACGGCTCGTTCGGCAATGCGACTACGCGCGACACCACTGCGATTTCCGATGTGAACGGCTTCGCGCAAGTGATCTGGTTCCTCGGCAGCAAAACTTTGCCGGATAGCCAATCCGTCACTGCCACCGCGAATGACGGTTTGCAAGAGTTGCAAGGTTCGCCCGCGAAGTTTGTCGCGTTCGCGAGCGCGGGTTTGCCGAGCGCGATCACTTCAACGATCATCGGCGATTCGCCGCTGCCCGCGGATGGGCAAGCGCGCTCGAATATTACCGTGACCGTGAAAGATAAATTCGGCAATCCCATTGCGGATAAAATCGTGCAACTGCTCGTGACCGGCGGATTGAATGACTTGCGCCAGCCGAGCAAAACGAATAGCGCGGGCCAAGCCCTGGGTTCGCTCGCTTCGACGAAAGCGGAGTTGAAGATCGTCACCGCGAAAGTGGATGGGCAGTATGATTTGACCAACGGCGCGAAGATTCGTTTCGAAGCGCTTGCGGCGAAAGAGTTGACCTACTTGCGCGGCAACGCACAAACCGGCAACGTGAACACGGCCTTGCCCGATCCGTTGTGTGTGTTGATTCGAGATCAATATGGCAACGGCGTGCCGAATTACAATGTGACCTTCGGCGTGGATGCGGGCGATGGACGCATTATTGGATCGAATCAAACGCTCACCGACTCGGCGGGAAATGCGTGCGTGTCGTATGTGCTCGGCGCGAGCGTCGTGGAAAATCGCGTGCGTGCCACGGCTCCGGGCTTGCGCAATTCGCCCTTCATCTTCGTGCTGACCGCGACGAATAAACCCGCGCGCAAGCTCATTGCGGTGTCGGGCAACAATCAAGTCGGCGTAGTGTTGGAGAATTTAGCGCGACCGCTCACCATGCGCGTGGTTGATCGCGATGAGCGTATCGTTGCCGGAGCCGACGTGACTTTTGAAGTAACGTTTGGCGGCGGCAAAGTAAACAACGGCGCACAAGCAATTGTGAAGAGCAATGAGTTGGGCGAAGCGAGCGTCACGTGGAAGCTCGGCCCGAATGCCGGAACGAATGTCGTGCGCGCGAGCAGCACAGGCTTAACCGGTTCGCCGTTCGATTTCCAAGCTTCGGCGCAATCCGGCTCGCCCGCGCATCTCGTGCATCAAAGCGGCAACAGCGAGAGCGGCATCGTGAAGCAAGAATTGGTGACGCCGCTCGCCGTGCGCGTGACCGATACGAACAACAACGGCATCGACGGCGTGCCCGTGATTTTTGAATTGTTGCAAGGCAGCGGACAGCTTTCGAGCAGCGTGAGCATTACGGCCAACGGCGGCTTTGCCGCAACGAAGATTACGTTTGGTCCGGAAAGCGGCGAGCGAACGGTGCGTGCGAGCGCGGGTAATTTGCAAGGCTCGCCGATTTTGTTCAACGTGACGGCGCTGCCGGCGAGCGCGACGGCAATGCACGTCATCACGCGCACGAACAATCAAAGCGGCACTGCGGGCTTGCCGCTGAACTTTCCGTTGCAAGTGAAAGTCAGCGATCAATACGGCAATGGCATCCCTAACGTGTCGATTGACTTTGTGGTGAAGAAAGGCGGCGGCAATTTTAATGGCGCGCCCACGGCCACGGCCTTTGCAAATGAGAAGGGCATTGCCCAAGTGCGATGGACTGTGCAAACGGGCC
>CAYNDW010000573.1:0-4693 GCA_964395375.1 uncultured Cytophagia bacterium | reverse complement strand
CGATGATCGCAGCACCCGTCCAATGTGACGTTGATGGAATACCGAAGGGGTCGCATTATGTGCTCCTGAAGTTGGCTAACGCTCCGGTTAGGCCGCAGCGCCATGCGCGCACCGTTCTCGTGGCTAGCGTGGAGTCAGCGTCCCCGAAGCCAGGAACATCCAGCCAAAAAAGTACTCCTCGATCTGCAGCGCGTCCAGTGAAGGGGCCAACACCCGCCACGGCGAGGCGTCCGGGACCGGTGTGCTCGCGAAGGAGAGCCTGGGCATCATGCGCCGGAGCAGGCCATTCAGCAGCCAGCCACCGCGACGCGCTGATGTCTTCGCCCCGAAGAAAACCACGCGCGCGTTTGAACTCAGGTGTGGCCGCAGATTGTCCCATGCCTCCGGTGACCCGTACACATCGGGCGCAGCGAACATCAAGAGTCCCTCGAACGTTCCCGTCACTTGAACGGTCTGCGCCGGTGCGACGACGACGCGCACATTGTCCCACGCGTTGCGGGCCACCCGTCGCTCCGCGTTGGCGGCCACGGCGCGGCTGATCTCGACGCCAATCACCTCACCGGTGGCACCGACGGCATCCCGGAGATATGGCAGGCTACCGCCCGGCCCACACCCGACGTCGAGGACCCGCGCGCCCGGTCGCAATGCTAGCAAGCTCACGGCTCGCTCCCGAACCGACTTAATGAAACCGAAGTCGAAATCCGGAAACGGCCGCAGGAAGTGGATCAGCAGACGAAAGTACAACGGGGTATCGGACGGTCCGCTCATGGCTTCCTCCGTGTGCACGCTCATTTCCCCACCGCGGCCTAACACGAGCGTGTGCGGCGGCGCGACTTCACATTCGTTCGAATTAAAAATCATGTCGCCGTCGCGCCGTCCGCACCACGCCGTTAGGCAGTGGCCAATTATTGTCATCCCTCGTTTAATTTCCAACCAAAACTCGTGCTTTGCCCGTTTTGATTTCGTAGACATAAACCGCCCATTTACCGTCAACCTCTTTTGTATAAGCGAAAAACTTTTCGTCGGGCGAGATAAAAGGATTGGTAACGATTTTGCCGTCGGCGATTTTGCGGACGTTTGAGCCGTCCGTATTCATCGCGTAAACGTTCGGCGAGCCGCCCCGCCCGCTGATAAAATAAATCGTCTTGCCGTTTTTCGACCATTGCGGGGATGAATCCTCAACCTCGTTATTGGTCAGATTTTTCTGGTTGGTGCCGTCAGTATTCATCACAAAAATCTCTTCTGAATTTTTCATCTGTTGCATCTCGTCGCGCGTCAATTCGCGGTAATATTTTTTCGGGATGACGGTTCTGTTAAAAACAATTCTCTTGCCGTCCGGTGAAAATTTCGGTGCCGTGTAGCCGAAATTCCCGTCGGTCAGCCGCGTTCTGCCGCTGCCGTCAGTCCGGATGATATAGATGTCGTGTGCGATTGCCGGACGCTCGGCGCGGGATTGAAAGACGACGTAATCGCCGTGCGGTGAAAAATCCGGAAGATAGTCCAAATCGGCGGTGTCGCTCAGTTTCCGCTGCCCCGAGCTGTCGGCGTTCATCACAAACAACTGCAAATGCCCGTCGCGCTCGGAATAAAAAACGATTTGTTTTCCATCGCGCGAAAATCGCGGCTGTCCTGCGGTCGTCGCCGGATCGGTTAGTTGGCGCAGATTTGAGCCGTCTGCAAAAATTGTGTAAATGGCCGATTTGCCGCCAAGGGTTGACTCAAAAACGATGGTTCTTCCGTTCGGAGACCAGTGGGGGTTGAAATAGTAAACCGGTGTTTTTTTCTCCTGCGCGCCGATGTCGGCGGCGATAAAAACGAAAAAAATACAAAACAGCCATTTCATTTCCTGACTCTCCTAATCTTCGGACGGTGCGACCGCGTTTGCACGCAGTAAAGCCTGCGGTGACCAGAAACTCATTTGTGCCAGTGACATATTGGGTGTGACTCATCGCCGAGGCGCGAATTTTTCCGTCTCTCTTGGCTGCCCAACACCGTTGCTCAGCCGCGCGCCGAGATCGTTCGCGAAGCCAGCACGCAGCTTTTCGCGTCGGCTGCAGCACGGCGTTAGCAAAGATAGCTTGCCATTTGCCACGATCTTTTTGCCCGAATTAAAATACAGCTTTTGTCTCTTCAAGAACTTGGCGTTGACTCCTTTTCACGCCAAGGTTGGCTGAGTCCATCCACAACTTCAGCGAAATGGCTCATTTTCTAGTAAGTCTATCAGTGATTTTATCCTCTATCTTTTTTAAGGTCAATTCTCCTATCATGCCATCAACATGACGCATATTATTCAGGCTTTGGAATGTTTTAACAGAATCAGTCAACTCCTTAGTAAGGTCATTATTAAGTTCCCCTTTGTAATATCCTAGTAAGCTCAGATGTTTTTTTATCTCTTGTACAGATACGCCATATTTCTCTAAATAATACAGACTGTTTTTCTTTTGATGAACAAACAAATTTTCACTATCTAATGATTCCAGATATTTTTGAAAGGAATCCCAGTGTTCGTTGCGATTTTCAAGCTCTTTATTAGACAATTAATTTTAATCCTCAAGAGTTTTGTTTACGGCTTCGTGTAAACTTTGATTCACTCGTTCCTTTTTAAGAATTGTAATATTCAGCTTTTCACCAATGATTAAACAGAATTCATAAGGAGTTTTTTCTCTTAAGTTGATATAGGCAATAGTGCTCTGCAAACCTGGAATCTCTGTGTCGTCAAATCTCGCCGGTAATATATATTCAGAATTTTCCTTAAATGCTCTTTCCTGAGCACTTTCTCTTTCATGATTAGTCCATAATTTCTTGGCATAATTCGCTGAACAGAATATTATTGTGTATCGTGCTTCCTTTTTATATATACTTCTAAGGTAGGTATATAAGTTTTTTCCCCATAAGTTTGATTCCTCAAACTCATCATAGAATACCTTAACCCCTGAATCTCTTAGAATTTCAGCTACTTCTTTCACGTAATAGCGATCTTCACTTGCGTAAGAAAGAGCTACATCATATTTTAATTCCATTTCAAACATGCCTCCTATTTAATTTGTGCTAACACTTCTTCTGCAGCCTAAAAAAATCGGCAAAAGCTGCACGACTGTGCAGTATAAGATGGAACGGGCTTTTTGAAATTGCAAGCCTAAACTTCTTCGTGGCTAGGCGATTAGTTGCAGAGCACCGCAACGCACTTTCTTATGCTGCACGAGGCTGTCAGCATAAGACGGAAAAGGCAAACTTTCTTATGCAGACGCTCTCACAATCGATCCGCGCAAACCCATCCCGCGTTTGTTGGTCACGGGCGTGTAGATCAGAGTGGTTTTCAAATCCGCATAGCCGAGCAATTCCTGAGTCGCGCGAATTATGTGCTCCACTAGCGTGGGTGAGTTTAGAGACGATGGCGTGTGGTTCAAGATCCGAAGCATCGTTCCCTCGTGCAACGGTTATAAGGCAAGGAAAGGTTGCGCAAGCCGGCGTATCGGTATCGGAAAGAGCTCGAAGGCGGGTGCCGAACTTGCGGCGGATAGATGCAGAAAAATTTTTCGAATGTCAAGCGTGAAAATCCGCGCGCGGTAAAATGAAGCGCGCGTTTGAAAAGTCCGAGCGCTCTGCAATTCCCCCGCAATCTATTAAAAGTGAATTCGTTGCTTTGAAAGCAAAGATTTTCTGTAAGCGGATACAGCTTTTGCTTTATCCGCTATATTCGAAAAATCCGCTTACAAAAAGCTTTTGGGTTGCGGCGCGCTCGCGTTATGGGGTTCTTGCAAGTAAAGAGTGATTTCGATTCGCGTTTTATTTCTTCACCCTGCCGAGTGACACCCCCCTCAAGGGGGGAATTCTCAAATGCACTGTTTTGCCGTCAATCGTTGCAAGTCACGCTAGCACACCGCACGCTTGCAACAAGCGCAAGGCATTGTCGTGCAAGATGCCGCTTTTAATCTCCGCGGTCAGCGGCAGCGCGAGAAAGTCTTCGATGTTCTTGCGCAAGTCCATCACGCCGGGGCTGGGCCAGTCCGTGCCCCACAGCGTCTTGCCCGCGATCTCTTCAAGGCGCGGCAGATATTCCAAAAGCTTTTTGGGCGGAATGCCGGAGATGTCGATATGAATGTTTTTGTGGCGGCGCAAAAGAAAGAACGTGGTCTCCGTGTGCAGCGGCCGGCCCGCGTGCGCGATGATGATTTTCAAATTGGGAAAGTCCACGGCCACGTCGTCAATCGGCATGGTGTCCGCAAAGATATTGCGCGCGCCGGGAAAGATGCTCGTGCCGCCATGAAACATGACGAGCATGTTCTCGGCTTCGGCCCGGCGATACAGCGTCTCTTGCGCGGTGTTGCCATAGCGATACGCGTTCGCGGCAATATTCTGATGCGGCGGATGAATCTTCAAGCAACGAATGCCCAGCTTGAGCAAGCGCGTCATCTCCGCCTCGACGTCCTCGCAGAAGCGCGGATGCACGCCGCCGAAAGCAATGAGGCGCTGCGGCTCGGCTTTGCAATACGCCGCGATAAAATCATTCGTCGCCGCGGTGAAGCCCATGAGATCGGGACTCGGATAATTGATCAAGCCCACGCGCTCCACTTCGTTCGCATCGAGAAATTTGAGAAACGCTTGCGGCGATTGAATGTACCGCTCGATCGCCGCAAGGTCTTTGCGGCCCGCAATCATCTTCTCGCGCACGCCGGGCTTGAGTTGTTCCCAC
>CAYNDW010000572.1:3545-4696 GCA_964395375.1 uncultured Cytophagia bacterium | reverse complement strand
CGGCAAAGGTTTTTACGATTACGCCGGCGAGAAGCCGAAGGTGACGGAGTTGGGGATTTGATACGAGCATGAAAGGGTTCGGGCCATGGCGCGTGAAGTTGAGTTTGTGGCAGAAATCAATCTCTTTGATCGCTAGAGACAGAAACACCTCTCCAGCAAAGGGAAAATTTTAAAATTCACCGCGCAATACGAAACCAATGTTGGCGGGCGTTGGCTGCCGGTAGTTCGTTATGACACCGCACACGGATTTTTTCATAAAGACGTGCTGCACCCGAGCAGAAAGCAAGAAAAGATTTCAATGATAACGAGAAGTTACAACGAGGCTTTGACTTTCGCTCGTGAAGACATCAAAAAGAATTGGATGCGCTATAAAGAAGTCTTTTTGAAAGAGATGAAAAACTATGAAAGCTGAAATGGATATCATGTCCTCGCGGAGCTTGAGCCTGATTCATGAATTTGAGCAATATATCATCGAACATCCGCGCTTCGCTGAAAAAATTCCCTATGGCGCGCAAGTGGTGCTGTTGCCGATCTATGACAAAGAACTGCGCGCCTACAATCTCCGCAACGCCCAAATTAATGCCGAGCCGGAGCGCCCGGTGGTGCATATCGAAATTTCGCAGTTGCGTCCGCGGCGTTCGTTGATTGTGAAGCCGCGGCTGAAAGTGACGAAGCCGCCTGCGATGAATGGGAGCTCGGCGCGGGAAAAGAGAACGGCGAAAGCATATGCGTAACGCGCGCTTTGCTTTTGACGCATAACTGCCGCCATAAAACGGACAAAGCAGTATTCGCTTTGATCAAACTTGGAGATAACGATGGCTGAAGTCCTAAGCGTTGATGAGATCGTGCATGAAACGGCTTTGCCGTTTTTGCGACTGCCGAACGCTTCTTCGGCGCGTGAAACCGTATCACGTTGGTTGATGAACGAGATCGGCACCGCAGGTTATCCGGGCGAGATCAAATTCATGCCGGAAAGTTTTGTGTGGCATGTTCCGGTTTGGCTCAGTTATGCCGGAAAAACGCAAATCGGAATTTTGGCTGATCTCTATTTGAATGCTGCAACCGGAGCATTTATCGGCCGCCCTTCGCGAGAGGAATTGATGGTGCGCGCGGAAGCGTTGCTGAAACGAGAATAACGATGCTGCCGGTTC
>CAYNDW010000572.1:0-3535 GCA_964395375.1 uncultured Cytophagia bacterium | reverse complement strand
TCACGAACAAGAACAACTTGCCAGTTGCGTCGCTGCTTGTGTGCGCATGGTTTTAGAAACTTTGGGGCACGCACTGACAGAAGAAGAAATTCGTCGTCGCTGCGGGCAAACGCCAATTGGTTTGCGCTTAAGAGACGTTGCCGCCGGTCTCGCCGATTTGCCCGTGCAAGCTGCCCTGTTCGAAAATTGGGGAATCGATGATTTACGGGATGAGCTTCGAGAAGGCCACTATCCCATTGTCGGAATATCTCTTCGCCCTCTCGATGGCCGCTTTGCTTTTCATGCCGTTGTCATAGCAAAAATTGAAGCGACAAAGATCTTTGTTCATGATCCGGAACCAGGTAAAGGGTTGCGTGAACTATCACTGCAGGCTTTCGGGTTGGCGTGGGAAGCAGCGGGTCGGCAAGTATTGATACTTTCCACAAAGGCATGACAATGAATGAGCTTTCGGAACGAAGCCTAGATTTATGTATCGAGTTCAGCCGCTATGTTCTCGAACACCCGCGTTTCGCCGAAAAAATTCCCTATGGCGCGCAGGTTGTGCTATTGCCGGCTTATGATAAAGAACTGCGTGAATACAATCTCCGCAACGCCCAAATCAATGCCGAGCCTGAGCGCCCGGTGGTGCATATCGAAATTTCGCAGTTGCGGCCGCGGCGTTCGTTGATTGTGAAGCCGCGGCTGAAAGTGACGAAGCCGCTCTCGGCTAATGGGAAGCAGTCGCGGGATAAGAAGACGGCCAAAGTATATGCGTGACTCTCGTCTTGCTAACCGCCCAGCCAATCGTTTCGCCAATGTTCATGCAATTGAACCTCGTTAAAAATTCATGCGCGCTTTTTTCTCCTCCCCCACAAGACTTCCTCGCTGCCGCGTAATGCTGTTTTGCGCGCTACTGAGCGCCTTCTTCTTTGCCTGTCAACCTTCCACCGATCAAAAAACCGTCATCAAATTTTGGGCAATGGGCGCGGAGGGCGAACACGTGCAAAAGCTCGTGCCGGAGTTTGAGCGCAGGCATCCGGAGATCGCCGTGAAGATTCAAGGCATTCCGTGGACCGCGGCGCATGAAAAGCTGCTCACGGCCTATGCGGGAAATTCGCTGCCGGACATTTGCCAACTCGGCAACACGTGGATTCCCGAATTTAATTTGCTCGAAGCGTTGGAAGATTTGGAGCCGTGGCTCGCGCGCAGCGGTGCGATCAAGAAGGAAGATTATTTCCCCGGCATTTGGGAAACGAACGTGATTGCTAATTCCGCGTTCGGCGTGCCGTGGTATGTGGATACGCGCTTGCTGTTTTATCGCAAAGATGTTTTGGCGAAGGCGGGCTACGCGCATGCGCCACGCACGTGGGGAGAGTGGTATGAAGTTTCACAGAAGATCAAGCAGCTTCCGGGCAACAAAGAGAAGTACGCACTGCTGTTGCCGACGAATGAATGGGTGCCCTTTGTGTTGATCGGTTTGCAAACCGGTTCGCTCTTGTTGAAGGAAGACAATCGCTATGGCGATTTTAGCGGGCCGCGTTTCGCGCGCGGATTTGAGTTCTTGATGAAGTTTTATCGCGAGCAGCTTGCGCCGGTGGGCGTGACGCAAGTGACGAACATCTATCAAGGCCTGACCGAAGGTTTCTTCGTCATGTACCTCACTGGGCCGTGGAATATCGGAGAGTTTAAAAAACGCTTGCCCCCGGAGATGCAGGACAAATGGATGACGGCGCCCATGCCCGGCCCGGACGCGAACACGCCGGGCGTGTCGCTGGCCGGCGGCTCCAGCTTGGTGTTGTTCAAAAACTCGCGAAAGAAAGAGGCGGCTTGGAAGTTTATCGAGTATCTTTCCGAGGCGGAGCGGCAATTGGAGTTCTATCACATCACCGGCGATTTGCCCGCGGTGCGCGCGGCGTGGAACGACACGGCGTTCACGCACAATGTTTATATCAAAGCGTTCTATGAGCAGCTCGAACACGTCGTGCCCACGCCCAAGATTCCCGAGTGGGAGCAGATCGCGCAGAAGGTGCAGCAGTACGCGGAGATCGCCTCCGTGCAGCAGAAGTCGATTCCGGAGGTGCTGGCCGCGCTCGATCGCGAGGTGGATTTGATTTTGGAGAAGCGACGGTGGATGCGGGAGCAGAAATAAATCTTGGCGGGAAAGATCTAAACCACGATTGTGCTCGATATTCGCAATGGCTTGCAGCAAGCGCTTTTTGTTGGCCGGTGACTTTAATAGATATACGGTTTCATCATTTTCCGTTTGCGCCGTTGCGCACACTGCAATTTTGATTTCTTTGTTTTTGAACATCGCTTTCATGGCGCGCACGAAACGGCTATCCAATTCATTAGCATTTACTCTGTAAATCGTGTACATCGCGAATCTCCTTTTGTTATTCAACGTCCGAATATAGCAATAATTCCGTCGCACGCAATTGCTCTTTTGGAGCACTCGACCTATGCCTCTCCCTCGCCGCAGCTTGCGAATCACTTATTTTTTTCTCGCGCCCGCGCTCATTCCCATCTTCATTTTCTTCTTCCTGCCCGCGCTCGCCGCGTTCGCGTTGAGCTTCACGGATTTCGATATTTACGCGCTCGGCAATTTCAAGTACGCGCGCTTCGTCGGGCTGCGCAATTACTTTCAACTCGTCAATGATCCGCTGTTTTGGAAGGCCATGCGCAACACGTTTTATTATGTGCTCGTCGGCGGGCCGCTCGCGATTGCCGCTTCGTTGGGCACAGCCTTGTTGCTCAATGCGAAGCTCATGCGTTGGCAAGGTTTGTTTCGCGCGATTTATTTCATGCCGGTCGTGACCACCCTCGTCGCGGTCGCGGTGGTGTGGCGGTTTCTTTATCATCCGCGTTTCGGTTTGTTGAATTACGTGCTCGGCTTCTTCGGCATTAACCCCATCGATTGGTTGGGCGATCCCACGTGGGCCATGCCTGCAATTATCCTCATGTCGATCTGGAAAAATTTCGGTTACAATATGATTATCTTTGTTGCAGGCTTGCAGAGCATTCCCCTGACTTTGTATGAAGCCGCGCGCATGGACGGCGCGAATGCCTGGCAACAATTCCAAAGCATCACGCTGCCCATGCTCGCGCCCACCACCGTGTTCGTGAGCATCATTGCGATGATCGGCAATTTTCAACTCTTCACCGAGCCGTATGTGATGACCCAGGGCGGCCCGGTGAATAGCACGCTCAGTATTGTGTTGCTCATGTATCAGCAAGGGTTTCGTTGGTGGAACTTGGGCTACTCTGCGGCAATCGCGTTCGTGCTCTTCGGCGTGATTTTGCTGGGGTCGTTGCTGCAAGCCAAATTGCAGAAGCGCGCGGAGGCATGATGAAAAACTTCGGAAAAATTCTGTTGATTGGTTTCGCGATCATCGTGGCTGTCGTCACGCTCACGCCCGCGTTGTGGATGGTCTCCGCTTCTTTCATGCCCACCGGCGAAGCCAGCTCGTTTCCGCCCAAGCTGCTGCCTTCGCAAATTACTTTCGAGCATTACTTCACGCTCTTCACGCGGCTGCATCTGTGGCGTTATCTTTTGAAC
>CAYNDW010000571.1:0-4708 GCA_964395375.1 uncultured Cytophagia bacterium | reverse complement strand
CGAGCGCAATCATCAGCTCTTCTCGATCAAACGCAATCTCGAATGGTTCGAGAAATACGTGAAGAACGCGGCGACGCGCGCTTCGCTGCCGAATTGAAACTGCGCGACCTCCGTTAACCGATAGAATCATGTCACCATTCGCCCTCACTTTTCCAAACGGGCATCACGCCGTAGCGCTGCGCGTGCATGAACGCCACGTTCTCGCAGAAGCCTTTGATGCGCTCGAGGTTCGTTTGGTTCGGCCGGTACTCGTCCTAGTCGGCGGCGCGGCCGGGCTTGAGGCGCATCGCGCGGAGCTGGTGCAAAATATCTTGCGCCTCGTCGCGCAAACCGCGGAGCGCTTGGGCGCTGCCATCATCGACGGCGGCACGCAATCCGGCATCATTGCTTTAATGGGGAGAACATATGCTGAAGGCAAATTCAGTTTTCCGCTGCTCGGCGTCGCGGTCGAACAAATGGTGCGTTGGCCCGGAAGTGATAATGTCGGCGCACGCGCGGAGCTTGATCCGCATCATACCCACTTTCTTCTTGTGCCCGGCAATAAATGGGGCGATGAATCGCTTTGGCTCGCGCAAAGCGCACAGGTGCTAGCGCAAGACTCTCCCACGCTCACGCTCTTAATCAATGGCGGAGAAATTTCGCGCCAAGATGTGAATTGTAGCTTGCACGCCGGCATTCCAGTGTTGGTGATGGAAGGTACCGGCCGCCTGGCGGATGAACTCGCGCAGTCCGCGCCTTCACCTTTGCTGCACGTGGTTGCGGCAAACGACGCCGCGACGCTCGATTTTAAATTGCGTACTCATCTAACTCGGAGTTGAGTCATGCCGACAAATACGGACCGCAAGCCCAATCTCAAAACGTTATTGCAAGCATTGCCCGCATTGGAGGAACCGCAAAGAAATGCGTTGCAAGGCCGCTGGCTCGATCAAATGGAATGGATGTCGCGCCGCGCCGCGCACAACAAGAACTGGTACTTTCGTTTGCGGCTCACTGCGATCGTCGGCGGCTTGTTGATTCCGGCGTTGGTGAGTATTGATACTGTGCCTCAGATTAAATGGATCGTGTTTGCGCTCGGCTTGCTCGTCGCGATCAGCGGCGCGGTGGAAGAGTTCTTCCGCTTCGGCGAGCGCTGGCGGCATTATCGGCAATACGTCGAAACGCTTAAAACCGAGGGCTGGCAGTTTTTGCAGTTGATCGGCAATTATTCGCGCGAGCAATATTCTACGCATGCCGAAGCCTATACCAAATTCGCGACACGTATCGAGGAGATTTTGCAGCGCGAGGTCGGCGTGTACATGACGGAAGTGATGGCGAAGAAAGAGGAAAAGAAGGCGGAGGGAGAGATTGCTGCCGTCGGATTTTAGCGTCTTCCTGCGGAAGTTTTCGTTACGCTGGGAAAAGAGAAAGGCGAAGAGAGAAGGGCGCAAGATAATCGGCAAGACGCCTTTCGCTCGGCGCTTTTCACCCTTCGCCTGTCACCCTAGAATCATCCATCAAAGCGTTGGTTCACCTCAAAAACTCTCCGGATCACCCGCCAATATCATTTGTATGATCTCGAGCTCATCCGGTTGGTCCGCGGCGAAGAGCCAATCCACACGCAGCCAGAAACCGGCAATGACCGAGGAGCGGAAAATGCCGTGCTCGTCTAGGGGCAAGTCTTTCCATTCCCCGCCTTCGTTGCGCCAGAAGTGCGCCTCCTGCCTTTGTAAATCAATCAGCCAATACTCCGGCACGCCGAACGCAGCGTACAATTCTTTTTTCTCCACGGCATCCAAACGGCGGCTGCCGGGAGAAATCATTTCGATGGCCACGTCCGCAGGCCCGAAGATTTCCGTGTTACCGAGCAAATGACTGCGCTCCTGCTGCACAAACATAATATCGGGTTCCGGCGCATCTTCTTCACCCAGCTTCATCGCAACCCGTGAGCCGACCACCAAGCCGAGATTTTTCTTCTTTACGAAGCCGCGCAAAACCATGGCGAGAAAGTAAACCGAATCTTCATGTTTGATCGTAGCAGGCGAGGCCATAAAAATCTCTCCGTGAATGAGATCGGCTTTTTGTTCGTGGATGCGGCTGCAAAATTCACTGTACGTGAAACGCTCGCGCGCTTGCGCGGAGCGCGGCAAGGTTTGAGTTAAGAGGGCAGTGTTCATGGTTATGGCGTCGTAGTTTGAATTTTTTCCAAGCTTGCAATAAACTGTTCGACCTCCTGCCGCGCTTGTGTGAACGCGCTGTCCGGGTCTTGCTGCGGGTAGTTGCCATCGTAACTGTATTGGATGTGCAGCGTGTTGATGAAGCCGCGGAATTGCTCGTTGAGGGGAGAAGGCAAAGCGTGGCGCAACTGCCCCCAACGCGAATTGGCCGTGCTCAAAAAAGCCATGGCCGCATAGCGGCTCGCGTCAAACAAACGATCAAAGGCGACGCGATAATGCTCGTCTCGCAATATTGGATCCTTCTTCTGCTGTGCCAGTGCCAAAATATCATCCGCGGTTTGCAAGCTTTTGTGCGCACGGTCGAAAGTTGGAACTGCCATAAACACCTCCGCTTGTTTCAAAGTCTCTCCGGTTCCGAAGAGCACATTGCCCAAGAGCCACACGTTCGCGGCAATGTCTCTTCCCATCGGTTGTTCCGGCGTGCGCACCAGCACGTCGGCTCCGATATCCAAGCCTGAAAAAATATCCCAATAAACCTCTTCGTCCTTCTTCGCGTGGGTCGTCACGAGCAGGTCAATATCGCGCGCCAAGTCCGGCGCATAAACCGAAGAACCGAACTGAATGACGTCGATTAAGTTTTGGTCGGCTTCTTTTAACATTTGGCAGCGCTGCCGGAGCCGCTCTTGTCTCTTCTGTGTTGCAATCATGTTTGTCCTTTGTTTGCTCGCGAATGTACCCACCGGCTTGAATCGAAGCAACCAAAAATTTCTCCTTGACATTCCTCGCCAAATCGCTACTTTGATAGGCGCAAAAATGAGATCGCAAACGCAACGGAAGCGCGGCAGTTCAAACCCTCGCACGCACGCCGGAGTCATTGATGGCCTACGTCCCGGACTTTAAAAACGACGTCTTCATCAGCTACGCTCACATCGACAACCAAACGCTCACCGAGGAGCAGCGCGGTTGGATCGATGAATTTCATCATGCGCTCGAATTGCGTTTGCAGGAACTGTTGGGCGACAAGCCGAAAATTTGGCGCGACCAAAAGCTGCAAGGCAACGATATTTTCAGCGAGACCCTGGTTGAACAATTCTCCAGCGCCGCGGTGCTCGTCTCCGTCATGACGCCGCGGTACTTAAATTCGACCTGGTGTTTAAAAGAGCTAAACGAGTTCATCAAAAGCGCGGAGCAGAACAAAGGCTTCGTGATCGGCGATAAAGCGCGCGTGTTCAAAGTGCTCAAGACGCTCGTGCCGCGGGACAAGCAGCCCGAGGAAGTGCGCGGCATGTTGGGCTACGAATTTTATGAGGTCGATAAAGCCACGGGCAAGCCCAAAGAATTTCGCAAGGATTTCGGGCCGCAAGCCTTCCAAAATTTTCTCGCCATTCTCGACGATCTTGCGTGGCAGTTGCGCCTCATGCTCGAAAGCATGCGCAATCAAAACGGCCATACCGCGCAAACGCCGCGCGCCCAACCCTCCGGCCCGGCCCTTTACCTCGCCGAAACCACTTCCGACCTCAAAGCCGAACGTGAAAAAATTCACCGCGAGTTCGAGCATCAAGGCTACACGATTCTTCCCGATAAAACTCTGCCGCTCGAAGGCGAGGCCTTTAAAATCTCGGTGCGCGACTATCTTTCCCGCAGCAAAATCTCCGTGCACTTGATCGGCGAGAATTACGGCGTCATTCCCGAAGGCGAAATGTTCTCCGTCGTGCATTTGCAAAACGAGCTGGCCGCGGAGCACAGCGCGACGACTCCGTTCGCGCGCTTGATTTGGATGCCCGTGGGTTTGGAGCCGAACGATATTCGACAAGGCGAGTTTATCAAGCTTCTAAAAAATGCGCAAGAAGCGCAAACGGGCGCGGACGTGTTGCAAGTTTCGCTGGAAGAGTTGAAAACGGTGATGCAGGACAAACTCATCGCGAAGACTAAGCCCGAGCCGGTGGTTGCCGCGCCCACGCAATCGAGCCGGCGGCGCATCTATCTCCTCTGCGATCAAATCGATTTTGAAGCCACCAGCAGCCTTGAAAGTTTCCTCTTCGAGCAAGGCTTCGAAGTGATGCCCTCCACCTTCGAAGGCGAAGAGGCCGAGATGCGCGAGGCGCACAAAACCGGCTTGACCGTGTGCGATGCCGCGATCATTTTTTACGGCCAGGCGAGCGACAATTGGGTGCGCACCAAATTGCTCGATCTCATCAAAGCGCCCGGCTATGGCCGCAAGCAGCCGATGCTCGCCAATCTCGTTTATATCGCCGGCCCGGATTCGCCGCTCAAACAACGCTTCCGCACGCACGAAGCGATGGTGATTAAAAATTTTGACAAGTTTTCACCGGAGACGCTGCAGCCGTTTTTGCAAAAGCTGGTTGCGGCAAAGTAAGTCCGTTTAAATTTCGAAGCCTCTTCCTCCATCTTGTCATTCCGTAGGAATCCTTTTCCGCGCTGGTAATGTCGTTCATCTGTAATTTGTGCCCGGCGCTTGAAAGGATTCTTTCACAATGGCAACTTGAGGGTGCATCCAACCAAACAAAACGTGCTCGGCAATGTTGAACAATTCC
>CAYNDW010000570.1:1981-4711 GCA_964395375.1 uncultured Cytophagia bacterium | reverse complement strand
AGAATCTCGACGGCTAAATCCGGCGCGAGGGCGGGATAGCGATACAAGTCTTGCGGCAGGCGTTCTTTTAAAATGAATGAAACGTCCGGCGCGCGCGATGAAGTGGCGCGTTCCGGCCAGAGACGAAAATTGGCATCGCCGCCGACCAAACCAATGGGGTTGGTCTCCAAGTAGTTTCCAATTTTCCTTCCAACATTATTTTGGATAACCGCATGTGCGAAGTTCGGCATTTTGAAAACCACCTTCCCATTATAAAGTTCGGCATTGTGCGGCAGCGCGAGTTTTTCCAGCTCATCGACGGTCACGTCGTTGCGTTGTTCCAGCGGCAGCTCGGGCGCGGGGAGGAAGGCCTCTGTGCTGCGCGCGCGCTCTTCGGTGGCGAGGCTCGTGGTTGTGATGGTATCGGCCATATGATTCGTGCTAAAGTTCGTTGGGATTAAAGGCTGAAATTGTGAACGAAGGTAGCAAGCTCGTGCTTTAATCGCAAGCGGCAATTCGGTTTGTTATAAAATAAAAAACGGACAAGCGCTCGCGTGAGCGACTTGTCCGTTCGATTGGTTTGCGATGAGCGCGAGCGCTATTGCTTTCGCACCGTAAACCCCACCTCCACGCTGCTGAACCCCGCAAACACGCCCAGCCCGTTTTGAATGTTGGTCAACGGCTCGTTTAGATTGCGCGAGTCTTGTTGGCCGAAGGCATACAGATTCGCGTACTCTTGATTCACTTTGTAAACGCGCACGCGGTGTTGGCCGAGATAAGTGAGATCGAATCGGCGAATTTGATAGCGGTTTTCGCGAGTCGGCCGTGAACGCGAAAATCCCGCGCCGCGCGGGAAGGGCAGGCGATCATTGATTGGCGTGCGTGTGGTTTCGATATTCTCGACGGTCACGAAAAAAAAACTCTCGTCGGGATTGTCCCAACTCACCGTGATCGAAGAGGTGTCGAACGGCGTGTTCGAAACCACGAACTCGGGCGCGGAGAGTTGCACGTTCTGTGGCGTCAGCGGAATTTCCGTTGTGCCCGTTGCCAATTCATTGTTACACGCGACGGAGATTTTGAAACGATCGCCGGCCGCCACATTCAAATCACTGCCGGCATAATGATAATAGCCGCTGTCGCCCAGCGTGAGTGTGAGCGGATAAACTTTGCCGGCTTTTTCGAGCGTCACCGTGGCGTTGTTAATCGGCGCGCCCACTGAGTCTTCGGACGTGATCGCATACGTCGAGGTCAATTGAATATCGCGCACCGGCTCGCCGGAATAAAGATACGCGCGCACCACGAGCATTTCAGATTCGGGCAGCAGGGGAGAGTTGGAATCGCAAGCACACAATGCCGCGCATGCCGCGAGCAGTACAAGAATTTTCATGAACGATCTTCCCGTTTTAAGATTTCAATATCCTCGATCAAACGCGCGATTTCCGCGGGCAACACGCCGTTGTACACGCCGCGAATGCGGCGTTGGCGGTCAATGAGAAAAAAGTTTTCGGTATGAAGTATGTCATTCTCCTCGCGCGGGAGGCCGAGGTCTTCGTCGGCAAAATAGGAAGAGCGCGCGAGGCCGTAAATCACTTTGCGCTCGCCGGTCACGAGGTGCCACTTGCCCGCGATGACTTCGTTGCGCTCGGCATAACTCTTCAGCACGGCCACCGAATCCAGCTCCGGCGTGACGCTGTGCGAGAGTAGGAGCACTTCGTCATCGTTTTTGAAAGCTTCCTGCACTTTCCGCATGTTGCTCGTCATGTTCGGACAAATGCCGCCGCAGGAAGTGAAGATGAAATCCGCCACGTAAATCTTTCCCGCGAAGTTTTGCTCGGTGATGCATTCGCCGTTTTGATTAAGCAAAACGAACGGCGCAATTCGCGGGAGGGCGTTGAGCGCGCTGGTGTTGGCTGCAATCCACCGCGGCGTGAAGTCGGCGCTCGCGTAATAGGGCAGCGTTTCGGTTTGCGGCGCGCTGTGATGGCACGCACAAAGCAGCAACACCATCGCACTCATCCCCTTTATCCGCATAAGCCGAACGAACTGGAGCCGCAAAAGCAAAAGCGCACGCAAAGACGCAGAGGCGCAAAGGTTCGCAAAGAGAACTTCTTTGCGGGTTCTTTGCTGCTCTGCGTCTTTGCGTGATAGCCGTTGCTCTTTGGCCAACGATTCAACCTTAATCATTTTGCGCCTCGCCATTTTTCACCGTGTAGCACAGCCGCGCGTTGAACAAGCCATAACGCTTGCCGTTCTTTGCAACATAGTTCGTGTAGAGTTTTCCATTCTCGCGCCACGCTTGTTGCAAGCCGATCTCTTGCCCGTGCTCATATTGATTGCGCTGCGAGAGCTGCCCGTTCGCATACCACTCACTCGCTTCGCCTTCGTGCTCGCCCTCGGCAAAATGAAAGACAAACTTCTGCGCGCCGTTCGGCCACCAGCCTTTGTGCTCGCCATGTTTCTTCCCGATGCGATAGGCGCGCTGCCACAACAACTGCCCGTTCTCATACCACACCGAACTGAGCCCGTGCGCGCGGCCTTGCGCATACTCCGTCTTTGCTTTTAATTGACCGCTCGCATACGCTTCCGTGAGCGCGCCGGAGAATGATTGCTCGTCGTAAAACAAAACGCCGTTGCGTAAGCGAAGCCGCGGATCATTCGCCGCGAGAGTTCGTGTTGTCGCATCATTCTGCGTTGAATGGCAAGCGTGCAGAAAGATTGCAATGATGAGCATGAAGTAGGCGGTTCGCTTTA
>CAYNDW010000570.1:1003-1971 GCA_964395375.1 uncultured Cytophagia bacterium | reverse complement strand
CATTTTTTACATTCACGTTGGGGGTTCCTTTTAGCGATAATTTCCCCCGAGCTATTCCCCCCTTGAGGGGGGCCAGGGGGGTGTTGTTCGGTTTCATGAAGCAATCCCAAATAATTTTTGTAAGCACTAATGCGGTGCTGAGGAGAATCTTAATATGATTCACGTCCTCAAGAACACCCCCTCAAGTGGGGAATCACTCAGCGCGTCGTCGTGCCGGGCGTGCCGTAAAATTGCCCGCCGTTGATGTACGGCGCGTCGTCCGTGATGTGATAATGATAAATGCCGTTGGGATATTCTGTGGTCGCGTGCGTGTGGCCGTGATATTGATCGAGGCTGCTGCTCACGACCGTACTGCCGTTTTCTAGCGGGCCATAAACCGGAAAGCCGTCGAGCAAGAATCCGATCAAAGAAGCTTTGCCATTTTTCGCGGTGAGATAAAGCGGCTCGACGTGATAGTGATATTGTCCGGCTTGCTGCGGATGGCCGTTGTATTGATCGAAGCCGTTGATCTCGCCGGTCAGCGGTTGATTTCCCGCGGCAAATTGATTGAAGAGCACCACGCCGTTGAGCGCAATGCCGAACGGGCCGAGACTCGTGCTTTGGTGCGTGCTCGCGGCTTGCGGATTCGCCGGAATGCGCAGCGTGATATTCTGCGTCACGATGCGATTGGGATTGAGTTGAAAATTCGAGTTGGTGCCGTTGTAAGCTTGGTAACGCGCATCGGTCGTGCTGAAGTATGGACTGGAATGATCGGGCACATCGTCCGTTTGCAGAACGATGAAATCGCCCTCAACGCTCACTTTCACGTTGCTCGAAAAAGTTTTGAAGACCGCGGGAAGCTCGGTCGTGGTTGAGTCGTCGTCGTTCTGCTCCGGTTCGGTGGAGTTGGAGCAGGAAATAAAACTCATCGCTGTGATGAGCGCTGCAAAGGCAAAGCGTTTCATGGCGTGATTCTCCAGTGGAAATTT
>CAYNDW010000570.1:0-993 GCA_964395375.1 uncultured Cytophagia bacterium | reverse complement strand
CGTCCGGCTCCGGCTCGGTGGAATTAGAGCACTGAATAAAACTCATCGCGGCGACGAGCGCGGCAACGACAAGGCGGCGTGCGTGTTTCATGGTTTGTTTCTCCGGTGGAAGTGAATGGGTTCGTTTATAACACCTCTCTGCTTTGTCATTCTGTAAGAACCTTCCCTCGTGCTCGGAAGAGAGCCATGCGCAACGATGTGCCGCAAGTTCCGGGGAAGTTCCTTACAGGATGACAATGAGAGAGGAGGTGAGCATTTTCTTTGACGTGTCAATATATAAGGGCTAGACTTTATCGCGCCCTCTGCATTCTAATACGCACGATGTAAAAAATACCCTACTTCAATTCCACCTTCAACGTCACTGTGGGCGTGAAGCCGAGCGTGACGATGTCATTCACAATCACCGGACTGGTATCCAAACGATACTCGCGATACCACACGTTTTTGTGATTATACAGATTGAACACGGACAGGCCGAGATCCCAATTGACCGCGCTGCTTTCGAATTGGCGCGACAGGCTCACGTCCATGCGATGATACGTGGACAGTCGCTGCGCGTTTTTATCGCCGACGTGAATGAAGCTGCGCGTGCTGCCGTCGAGCAATGCAATGTTGTATTGATTCTCCGGCGCGGTGTAAGGCGCGCCCGTGGCGTAAACCCACGTGCCCGCGAGATTCCACTTGCCGAGTTTATAATTGCCCACGAGCTTCACTTCATGCCGCCGATCTTGATTCGCCGGAAAAGGTGCGCCGTTATTAAACGGAGCAATCGTGTATTCCACTTTGCCGAGTGTATAACTCGCCCAGCCGTTGATCTTGCCGAATTTTTTCTGCGCAAGAAACTCGATGCCTTTGGCATAACCGCGGCCCACAAAAAATAAATTTTCCACCGGATCTTCCGGCGAGCGGCGAAAGCGCTGCGAAAACTCCGCGACGTTGTCGAGGTCTTTGTAATACGCCTCGACGTCGAACAAGTAATCACGATTCTCATAA
>CAYNDW010000569.1:0-4722 GCA_964395375.1 uncultured Cytophagia bacterium | reverse complement strand
ATGAGGTCGCAAAAACGCAAAAGAAAATTCGCGCGCACGGCTTGCCAAGTTTTCTGGCGGATCGTTTGGCGAGCGGGCAATAGGCTCTATTATGAAATTTGAGCCGACAAAACAGAATCAAATGGCAGAATGATTATACGGCAGAATAATTCTGTGATCATCCTGCCGAAAATTATTCTGCCTGCAAGGCTGTCTTTATCAATAACCAAGAGGATTGAGGTTATGCAAGTAGCAGAACGCATTTCACAGCCGCTGATGTTGTCCACGGCCACGTTCAACAAGATCGCGGACGTCATGCGGGGATTGGTGGTGAGCACGCGTTCGGATTTCGCGATGTTCTGCGACGTGAACGGCAACCCGATTACACACTTCGGCAAGAATATCACGCTGGAGCTTTCGGGCTTGGCGGCTTTGGCCGCGGGCGATTTCGCGGCGACGCGGGAGATCGCGCGCGTGATCGGCGAGAAAGAAGGATTCAAATTCATTTTTCAAGAAGGCGAGCGCCGCAATATTTATCTGTGCAACGGCGGCTTCAACTTTTTGCTCGTCATCATTTTCGACAAAGCCGTGGCGCTGGGCTTGATTCGCATCTTCGCCAACAAAACCGTGGACAGCTTGAAGCTGGTTTTGGAGAATGCGGTCGAAGCGGAAGACAAAACTTCGGAGTTTCTCGACGTCGAGTTTGGCGAGTTGTTGGGTCAAGAATTGGACAAGTCTTTCAACTTATAACTGAACTGCCAACAGGAATAGGAAGTTTATGTTCGTGAATTGGGCGGTGCAAGAAGTCAATCTCAAGATCGTCTATTACGGCCCCGGATTGAGCGGCAAGACCTCAAACCTTGAGTACATCTATCAAAAGATCGATCCTTCCTTGCGCGGCGATCTCATCACGCTCAAAACCCGCGAAGAGCGCACGCTCTATTTCGATTTTCTCCAGCTCGAAGTCGGGCGCATCAAAGGCATGAAGCCCAAGTTCAATCTCTATACGATTCCGGGTCAGGTGTATTATGCCTATAGCCGCAAAATTATTTTGCGCGGCGTGGACGGCATCGTGTTCGTGGCGGATTCGCAGGCGGATCGTTTGAGCGAGAATCTCGACTCGCTGATGGACTTGGAGCAGAACTTGATCGAAGAGCGCAAGACGCTCGAAGATTTTCCCTGGGTGTTACACTACAACAAACGCGACGTGCCGCGCACGCTTTCCGTTGCCGAATTGAATCGCAAGCTAAACTTTCACGGCGTGCCGACGATTGAAGCCGTGGCGGCAAAAGGTAAAGGCGTGTTGGAGACTTTGAAAATGGCGATTCAAGGCGTGGTCAATCGCACGCAGAAAGTGATTTGATTTAAAGCAAAACGATTGCCGGCAAGACTATTATTACTCCGAGCATGAAACACGCCCTCTCGCACTGTCATTCAGAAGAAATCCTTTTTGGCACTCGACAGAATCTCCAGCGAGTAAAAAGATTCCTTCTGAATGACAGATGAGAGAAAAAGCGTAATCGCTAGATCGCTCGGAGGAATTTTGAAATTTTCAAGCGCGCTCATTGAGCGCGCAAAACTTCCAGGACGAAGATACCAAGCGAGAACCTTATGTACTTCGATAACGACAATCTTCACGGCGCGCAGGATTTTATGGACGAACCTACCGATGCTCTTCCCGAAATGGCGCTCACCCAAGTTCCGCAGGTCGCGATCGAGCAAAAGATGGCGGAGACCGTGGCTGCAGGCATTTACGAGGCCGCGCATTTGTTCAGCGACGAGGGCTTGCCCATTGCGCAAGCCGCGAGCACGAACAGTCAGCACGTCGAACGCGACCGCATTGCGGAAATGGCGATTCTGTTTCAAGACGTGCGCCGCATGGCCTCGCTCATGGGCGGCATCTCAAGTTTGCGCGAAGTGACGATTGAGGGCGAGAACCGCCGCAAGATCGTGTTTCGTTTCTTCCGCGCGTTCGAGCAGCAAGTCATACTCGCCGTGGTTGTGCCTCCCAACAAAGCCTACCGCCAACGCACCAATGAACTAGAAAAACTCATCGCCGGCGTTTCGGTTTGAGATGACTTTGCGAAGGTTTTAAACCTTTGCAAAGTTGCGACTGCCACGACTTGCTTTTCTCCCTGCCGAATGCTCAACAGGTTGAGATCGCTTTTCATAATGCTCATGCGGGCCCAAAGCAGAGATGCAACATAAGAAGCGTTGGGGGCACCAAAGGCATCCGCAAGATGAGGCCGAAATGGATCTTGAATGCAAACGCCTGAGTGAGATCAATAGCTCCGATCTCATCGCATTGAATAGCAATCCTCTGGTGCGACGCCAGATGCCATTAGCTGACGACAGTTTTGGAGAGGCAGAATGCGTAGCGTGGGTAGCTGGTAAAGAAAAGCTCTGGCAAGAGTATGGTTATGGACCGTGGGCGTTTATGGTTGATGGCAAGTTCGCAGGTTGGGGTGGTCTACAGTTTGAGAACGGCGATGCCGATCTGGGATTGGTGCTACACCCGGATTATTGGGGTCTGGGCAAGACCATCTACGACGAGATCATCAACCGTGCTTTTGGGGAGATGGGGTTCGAGTCAGTGATTGTTCTACTGCCCCCCACCCGAACCCGCGTAAAAGGAATACTGCGATTGGGTTTTCAGTTAGACGGCGAAGTAGAACTTTACGGTGAGCGATTCATTCGTTACAGGCTCTGGGCGCCGAAAAAGTAGATGTCTTAAACACGTCACGATTGTTATACCCCACGACGAGTTTACGACCAAGCGGCCGCCCAACATGGTCGCCCCGCAGTTCAAACCTTAAAACCTCCGAACGGCTGGAATCCCTTGTTGCATTTCAAGAGCTGAATAATTATATTTTCGCGCTTTCAAATACCAGAGTGGCGGAATTGGTAGACGCGCTAGCCTTAGGAGCTAGTGGGCGCAAGCCCGTGTGGGTTCGAGTCCCTTCTCTGGTACGCTCTTCACCCCACGAGCAGTTTTGATCGTGGGGTATTTTTTGATATGCCGTAACGCTCAAGGGAAACCGGCTCAAAAAACGCCCGCCAAAGTTTCCATAGTTTTTAAGATTTCTTAGGCACAGGAGTAGGAGTTGGAAGTCAACATCGCAACCGGCGAAAAGTGGAAGCGCCATCTTGAAGTCAGTTTGGCTGCAAGCGAATTTCAACCGCAGCTAGATCAGCGCACCCGCACCGTGCAAAAACGCGCGCACGTCGACGGTTTTCGCCCCGGCAAAGTTCCGCTACAAGTCATTCAACGAATCTACGGCAACGCCATTCGCCAGCAAACCCTCGAAGAAATCCTGCCCGACCTGCTCAAAAAAGCTTGCGAACAAAACAACCTCCGCACCATTGGGCCGGCAAATTTAGACGATGTAAAAGTCGAAAACGATCATAGCTTGAAGTTTCGCGCCACGGTGGAAGTGGAGCCGGAAATTTCGTTGGGCCAATATAGCGGCTTTGAGATCATCAAAACCATTCCTGAAATTTCACCGGAGGATGTTGCCGAACGCTTGCAGACGATTCGCGCCTCGCATGGATGGCTGGAGAGCATTGAAGACGGCGCACAAACGGAGCATATCATTACCGCCGATATTCAAGTGCTCGATCCCATGGGCGTGCCGTTGATCGGGCAAAAACATGAAAACGAGCGTTTTCGTATTTCCGCGCAGGCAACGTCACCGGAAGATTTCTCCTTGCAACTTCTTGGCGTGAAACCCGGTGAGGCTCGCAATGTTCGTTTCGTCGGCTCGGAGCCGGATGGTAAGCCGGTCGAGCGGCACTATCGCGTGAACGTAAAAGACGTGCATGAGCAAAAGCTCCCCGAGCTGGATGACGACTTTGCGCGTGATCTCGGCAAGTTTGAAACGCTCGAAGAATTGCGGCAAGCTGTGAACGATGAAATGAAATACGAAGCCGAGCGCATGAGCCGCGATGCTTTTCGCCATCAAATCATCGACGAAGTGCTCAAGCACAATCCCTTCGAGCTGCCGGAAGGCGTGCATGAGGCTTTTACCAACGCGTATATCGAAGATTTGCAAAAAAAGTATAAAGACCTCGATCCCGAGGTTGTGCGCGAAGACGCGAAGGAGCAAACTGCGCGCACGTTGAAATGGCGCTTCTTGCGCAGTCGCATTATTGAAGTGGAAAGCCTCTTCGTGGGCGACGACGAGATTCGCACGTATCTGCAAACCCTCGCCGAGGCGGGCAAGGAAGACCCCAATAAAATAATCAACAAAGTCATGAGTGACGACAAAGAGCTTGAAAATGTGCGCGACCTGTTGCAGGAATCCCGCGTCATCAGTTTTCTCGAAGGCCGCATGCAAATTGTCGAGCGCCGCGTCGCATTCCAGGAAAGAAATCAACCCACCCTGATTTCAGCATAAGCAAAGGAAAAAAACATGGGACTCGTACCTATTGTAGTCGAACAAACCGGGCGCGGCGAACGCGCTTTTGATATTTACTCCCGCTTGTTGAAAGAGCGCATCGTGTTTCTGGGCACGGCCGTCGACGATTACGTTGCCAGCTTGACCATCGCGCAATTGCTTTTTCTCGAAGCCGAGGATCCGGAAAAAGACATTCAGCTTTACATCAACAGTCCGGGCGGCGTCGTTTCCGCGGGCCTGGCGATTTATGACACCATGCAATACATCAAGCCGGACGTGAGCACGATCTGTATGGGCCTCGCCGCGAGCATGGGCGCCGTACTCTTGTCCGCGGGCGCAAAAGGCA
>CAYNDW010000568.1:0-4734 GCA_964395375.1 uncultured Cytophagia bacterium | reverse complement strand
CTGCTCCTGAAGGCGCTGTACCAGCTTCCCCTCCTCCGGCAAACGCACCTTTACTGGCGGTAGAAGGATCTTTCCATCCAGTCAAATAACAAGCGAGCCCTGTATCTAAAAAATAAATCTTTGGCGCTTTAATAAGCCGCTTTGTTATATTGCGGTAATATGGCTTCAATAAAAAGATTTGGCCCCTTTTTGAAACCCTATCGGCAACCCGTTTTAATCAGGCCCCGGGGTAAATCACCGCGCGGGCACGCCCGCAAGGTTCATCGACACCGTGAAAATATCGGAGAGGTACATCGTCAAAGGATCGGAAACTTTCTCGCCGAGCTTGAATGCGGTCGTCGGCGTGGTGGGCGTGAGCAGCGCGTCGCATTGTTGGAAGGCTTGCTCGAAGTCGCGGCGAATGAGTGTGCGCACTTTCATGGCGCGGCGATAATAAGCGTCGTAATAACCCGAGGAGAGCACATAGGTGCCGAGCATGATGCGGCGTTTTACCTCCGGCCCAAAGCCTTCGCTGCGGCTCTTTACATAAAGCTCTTCGAGCGAGTTCACGTTCTGCGCGCGCCGGCCATAATGCGCGCCGTCATAACGCGCCAAGTTCGAAGAAGCCTCGGCGGTGCAAATGACATAGTAAGCGGCAATCGCGTGCTGCGTGTGCGGCAATGAAACTTCTTTGAGCGTTGCGCCGCCTTTTTCGAGAAGAAGTTTCGCGCGTGCGATGGCCGCGAGAATTTCCGGCTGCACGCCGGAGGAGAGATATTCTTTCGGCAAGCCGATGACTTTGCCTCTGATCTCGCCGGTGAGAAGCTGCGCATATTGCGGGACCGCAACCGGCGCAGAAGTCGAATCGCGTTCATCGACGCCGGCAATGACTTCGAGCACGCGCGCGGCGTCTTCGACCGCGTTTGCGAACACGCCGACTTGATCGAGCGAAGAGGCGAACGCGACGAGTCCCCAGCGCGAGACGCGGCCATAGGTGGGTTTCAATCCGACAACGCCGGTGAGCGCCGCGGGTTGACGCACCGAGCCGCCGGTATCGGAGCCGAGCGCGGCCATTGCCATGTGCGCCGCAACGGCAACCGCAGAACCGCCGGAGGAGCCGCCGGGAACATATGCCTCGTTGCGCGGATTTTTCACCGGGCCGAACGCGGAGTTTTCGTTCGAGCTGCCCATAGCAAATTCGTCCATGTTCGTTTTGCCGATGATGATCGCGCCGGCTTGCTCCAAGCGCGTTATGGCCGTGGCGTCATAAGACGAAATAAAATTTTCCAAAATGCGCGAGCCGCACGTGAGGCGCTCGCCTTTTAGCGCGAGAAGGTCTTTCACGGCAATGATGCAACCCGCGAGTTTGCCGACATGACCGGTTGTAATTTTAGCGTCGACGCGTTGCGCTTGCGCGCGCGCGCGCGCGGCGAGCACGGTGACGAAAGCATTCAGCGAAGATAATTTTTCCGAGCGGGATAAATATTCTTCCACGAGCGCGACGCAACTCGTTTCATTGCGCTGCAAGTATTCCTGCATGGCGCGAATACGGAGGGGACGATTCATTCTATTTTAAAGAGAGGGTTTGGTGCAGGGAAGGAGGCTTCGGATTCATGCAAGCAAGAGCGGCGGAATGCGGGATCGCAGAATGATATGAAAATTATTCTGCTGTTCCCGCTTTCCGCCAAAGCGCGTTCAAGCGTTTGCTTGCGTTTTCGCAGGGTCGATTTTTTCCGGCTCCGGGGTATCGCTCGAGGCTTTTTTAAATTCGCGAATGCCCTGCCCTAATCCGCGCGCTAATTCCGGCAGTTTTTTGGCGCCGAACAGCACCAAAACGATAACGAGAATGATGAACATTTCTTGTGGACCAGGCATATCGACCTCCTAAAGGTTTTTTCACTAACTCAGTCGTGGTGGATCATTTTGCTTTGAAGGATTCGGGCGATCATAATCCATTTGCAATTCCTGCTTCACATCATCGGCGGCACGTTTGAAGTCGTTCATGGCTTTGCCGATGCCGCGCGCTAATTCCGGCAATTTCTTCGGGCCGAAGACGAGCAACACGATCACGAGGATGACGAGCAATTCGCTCATTCCAATTTGGCCAAACATCTTTAAGACTCCATGCGAGTAACCTTGCGAGCCATTTTCAGACGGAGCGCAAGATTTTAATCAAAAACCCAACGCAGCAAATATACGGCGACGAGTATGCCGATGATGCCCGCGCCATTCACCTTGAAAGTCATGCCGAGCGTGAGGCTAAAGAGCACGAGATCGAGCGTGCCGGGGCCGAGGGCCGTCGCCCAGCTTTTGGTAAAAAATTCTTGCACGACGCCTTGGGGCAGCGCCAACGCCATTAACTCTCCGAGCACCGTTCCAATGGCAGCGCCCACAAATATGATCAATACGACAAAACCGAACGTGCGGCGCGAACGAGGCACACAATCTCCTTTCTCACTCAGCTTGTTTTAAAGACGCGAGCATGGTAAGTAAAAATTGTTATAAAGTCAACACGCGCGGTTTGAGTGGCGTGTGCCATGTTTGTCATTCCGTAGGAACCTTCCCTCGTGCTCGTGCACAATCTGTCTTGAGCGTTGTGCCCAGCGCGAGGGAAGGTTCTTTCAGAATGACAATATTGAGAGGACGCTTTCAATTCGTGGAAGCCTTCAAAAGAGCCGTAAAAATTTGCAAACCGTCCTCCGAGCCGAGCAATGCTTCCGCGGCGCGCTCGGGATGCGGCATCAGGCCCATCACATTGCCGGCCTCGTTCATAATGCCCGCGATATTTTCGCTCGCGCCGTTGGGATTTGCTTCGTCAATAATCTCTCCGTTCGGCGTGCAATAGCGAAACAGGATTTGATTGTTGTCGTGCAGCCGTTGCACAACCTCGGGCGGGGCGAAGTAATTGCCGTCGCCGTGCGCAATGGGCATTTGCAAAACGCTTTTTTGAATGCCGCGCGTATAGCGTGTGCCGTTGTTTTCGACTTTGAGATAAACTTGCTGCGAAGCGAAACGCAGATGCGCATTGCGCATGAGCACGCCGGGCAGCAAGCCCGCCTCGCAGAGAATTTGAAAACCGTTGCAAATGCCCATGACCACGCCGCCGGCGCGCGCGAAGCGAATCACTTCTTCCATCACCGGCGCGAAGCGCGCAATGGCGCCGGTGCGCAGATAATCGCCATAGGAAAATCCGCCGGGGAGAACCACGGCGTCAAGCTCGCCGAGCGCGCGCTCTTTGTGCCAAATGAAGCGCACGTCTTGCTTGAGCACGTGTTTGAGCACGTGATAGCAATCATGATCGCAGTTGGAGCCGGGGAAGACGACGATGCCGAAGCGCATAGGAGTTCGCTGTTTTTTAGTCGCCCTCATCCCTGTCATTCAGAAGGAATCTTTTTACTCGCCGGAGACACTGCCCAGCCCTTAAAAGGATTCCTTCTGAATGACAACACGAGAGGGCGGAAATGCAACCTGTTTTATGCTCTGCGCAGTTATCATTCAAAGCCGATGCTGTAATTTTCAATCACGGGATTGGCGAGAAGTTTTTGGCAAGCGGCTTCGACGACAACGTGCGCGCGTTCAGGAGACATGCTCTCGAGGGACATTTCTATCAGCTTGCCGACACGCACGTCTGCGACGCCCTCGAAGCCGAGCGTGCCGAGCGCATGCTGAATGGTCTTTCCTTGCGGATCGAGAATGCCGGGCTTGAGAGTGATGTGGATTTTGGCTTTCAAAGATAGGGGTGTCCAATTTTTTCGATTTTCACCGCACGGGCTACTCTTGCTGTTCAGCATTACACTTGGGCGGCTTTCATCTCTTGAGCAAGCCGATTCACAACTTCAAATTGTTGAGGTAAATCATCGTGATGGAACGCGACACCGTGCTCCTGCAGAATTTCGATCATTTCATCTAATTCAATATTCAAAGCTTCTGCGCACTGACGCAGCGTCTTTTGCTGGCTTTGATAAAGCCGCACCACCCCAAGCGCTCGTTCACGCGACACTGCGGTTTTGAGCAAATACTGGATAGTCGCATCGAGATTTTCTAATCCCAAAACGCCTTTAAGCTTTTCGATGTCACCGGCGAGGCTTTGCGGCAATGTGAAAGTTTGGTTCATGTTGTCAATCCCAACAACAATTGTCGATACGTAGCTTGTGAAATGAACTTCTTCTCAAATAGAGCTTTCAAACGCGCTAAACATTCATCCTTTGAAAAGAAGCCGCTTTGATAGAGCAGAACACAAAACGAAGCCAACGAAATGGCTGAAACTCCCACGCGATCCGCTTTTTTACGCAAAAGAATGTCTTCCGACAGAATCGTTATTTTCTGCTCACGGGCTAATGCAATAACATCAGCATCGGTTTGAGAGATTTCTTCAATGTACATGGGTTGCTTCAGCGCATGCTCTAGCGCTTCATGGGAAGCAAGCAGGCTTAAAAATTTTTGATTCTTACCCTTTTGGCGTTTCAATTCCTCCGTGACACTTGACGGCCACATGAATTGATGACCCGACTGGTTGCACAGGGCTATCCAGTCAAGTTCACGCAACACGATCAACGTCGAGGTGTCAACGGCAAAAAACATACAGTTCCCCTAATTGAAAACTTTCACCTCTTCCCCATCGAAACATCCACCCCGGTTTCATCTTCATCGCGCACGAAATGATACGCGGCGCGGCTGAGTTGCATCAAAATATAAATCAACGCGACCGGAAACAGCGCCCACTTCGAGCGGATTCGAGCGCTAGGGTACGCGCTG
>CAYNDW010000567.1:0-4743 GCA_964395375.1 uncultured Cytophagia bacterium | reverse complement strand
GCCTCTTCGCAAAGGCCACGGAAAAGCGATGTTGAAAAAAACCTTCGGGGCGATCATGCGAAAAGAGCGTGGGCAGCATGAAGGCATAATGCAATTCCACGATCCCCGGTTTCGCGAGCATGAAGCCCGTTGCCAACCAATTGCGATTCAGCCCCAAGCGCACGCGCAACACGTTGGGATTGATTTGGCCTAGGCCGCTTTCCATGCCGATATAAAAACGTTGTTGGGGAAAAAGCGCGCTGTGCTCGTAATCGACGGCTAGCAGCCATTGCCACCGCTCATGCAAGAGTAACGCAACGCCTCCGCGCAAACTGCGGGGCGCATGCGTGGCAATCTCGCTTTGCAATGCCAAACGCGGTTTGACAAAATTATTCCAACTCAAAGCCGCGTGCGCACGAGGATGTAACTCGGCCATCATGCCCAAATCCACGCCGTAGCCCATAACGCGCGAGTTGTTCTGCGCGAAGAACGACGCAATGGCGGCGCGTTCGTCTTCGGAATTGACTTCGGCGTTTTGCAGGTTTTGCGTATCGTATTGCAAACCCTCGAGCTTCAGCGTTGCGCTCAACGCGAATCGCGGCGCTAGATGATTCGTGGCCGCGTTTGCTTTTTCTTTTTCAAAAAAACCCTTGCTCAAACTAGCGCGCAGGGAAAACTGATTCAACCAACCGGAATTGAAGAAACTGCCGCCCAGCCCGAGCGAATAAACATTCGAAGACGCCACCACCGACTGCGTTTGTGCGGCCTCCCGATAATTCGCGCCGCCAAACACAAGCACCGGCCGGGTTTGATTGAAGCGCCGCAAATGATTATAGACCACGCCAAAACTCGAAGCCGTGAGCACGCCTTCATTGCGCAGGCTTTCGCGAAACGGCAAGCCCGAGGCAAAGGGATTCTGCAAACTAAATTCCGCCATCCAAGTTTGCGGCGCATACGCCAAACCCGAAGGATTGAGCGCAAGCGCATTCACATCATTTGCCACGGCGAGAAACGCCCCGCCCATCGCGCCCGGTCTGCTGCCTTCGTGCCATTGCGTTTGCGCGAAAGCAAGGCTCGCGTTTGCAAACAACATCGCGCAAACGAACATGCGTAGCAATCGCGCGCGCGAAATCTCATGGCGCTCTCGCACAATTTTTTCCGAGAGGGACATCAACGCCAAGCGAAGCGAGCTTGCACGACACCTTCCCCCCTTGCGGGGGGCCAGGGGGGTGTGATTGAAAGCAAAGATCATTTAAAACTCATCACGAGTAATGTTCAGCCACGGCTTGGCCGTGGCTTTTGTTTTATTGCAAAGCATCGTAATGCCACGGCCAAGCCGTGGCAGATCAAATAGGAATGAAAATTTTCACCTCACCACCACGATCGTTCCCTCACACGCGCCGGCGATTTTCCAAATGTAAATGCCGGGGTTGCAAAGTTGCCCGGCTTCATCGCGGCCGTCCCAAATTTGTGAAGAACGCAGCGCGCGCACGAGATAGCCGTGCGCGTCAAAAATTTTTACGGTCTCGCCGTCATTGGGCGCGAAACGCACGCCGTTGGGATGATGCGAGGGGATAAACGGATTGGGCCGCGCGAAGCAATCGCGGCGGATGAAAATTGGGTCGCTGCCGGCGGGTTGCGGCCCGGCCAATGTTGTGACTTGCAAGAATGCGGAGAGCACGATCACTTGATCGGAAAACGCGAAGTTATCATAGCGCACTTGTATAAACACGCTGTCGCGTTGGCCGAGAGCGAGGCCGCCGCGCAAACGAATCGGCAAGGCAGTGATGCGCGCCGGCTGCGCGCGCAAAATTGTGAAGCCGGGCAATGAGATCGTGATCGTGGCCGCAACGCTGTCCGCGGCAATGGGGCCGGTGTTTTGATAAACGATGATCAAATTCAGCGTTTCGCCTTCGGAGGCAAAGCCGTCGCGGTCGCCGCTATCGTCGTTAATGTCAACACGCAAGAGCGTGACTTCCGGTTGCGGGCAGAAACGCACGCCGCGGCCGAGGCGGGTGGCAAAATTCTGAGCGCAAAAGCCCTCGGCGGTGATCGTGCCGGAGAAGGTCAGCGTGTCCGCCGTGAAATTGTTTTCTGCAATGATAAATTCAAACACGGCGAGGCCCGTGTCATTGGGCGCGAGAATGATTGGGTTGAGCTCGAGCAAGTTCATCGGCCAAGCGCGCGCGCCAACGAAGACGCGTGGATCAATGAAGCGAATTTGCCGCGCGGAAAGATTGCGGCGATTGTCATTTACAAAACGCACGCGCGCGACGATGCGCTCGCCCACCTCGGCGCAGCCATCGCCGTTGCTATCGCTCAACTCAATCGTTTGCACGAGCAGCCGCGCTTGTTCGTCCAGCGGCGAAGCCGAGATAGTAATGGCGAAGCGGCTCGTGTCATCGCTCGTGTCGCAATCGCGCGGCTCGGAACTTATCCACGCGAAGGTTTGCACGGTGAGCGGCGCACAAAACGCGGAGTCGGGCGCTTGCACGCGCAATGACACCGATCCGGAAGCGCGCGGCGATAAGCTTCCAAGTTGCCATTGTATTTGATTCGCGCCGAGCAACATGCCGCCGTCGTTGAGCGCCAGCACACTAAACGGATAGGGCAAAATTTCGCGCACGCGCACATTGTTCAAAGTGAGGTCGCTGAAATTTTCATAATTCAAAATCAAATTGAACGCTTGGTTCGGCGTCACGGTGTTGGGAGTCTGCACATTGAGGCGCAGCAGGTTCACTTGCGCGGGCAGAGGCACATTTGAAGTTGAGCTGTTGTTATCCAAACGGCAATCGGTGTTGGTGGAAGCAAAGATGCGCGCGCGGTTGGTGAGATTGAGCGCGGTACAGAGCGCATCGGCATTGCGCAGAATAAGACGAAAGCTCACCGTCAGACTTTCGCTGGGCGCGAGAGAAAAATTTTCGCGGCGCAAAAGATGATTGCCGGCGTCATAAACAAAACCTGATGGCGGCGGCAATACAATTTCCGCGAAGCGCGCCTCGGGCAACGAGTCGAGCACCGTGACATTATTTACGGCCACACGCGCATTGCGATTGCCATAAGTGATCACGTACTGCAACGTGTCGCCGGGCAAGAGGCGCGCGAAGTTCGCGGGCAGCAATGCACTCACGTTTTGTGTGAGCGCCAACAAATCGCGCAGCGGCTCAAGGCTTACAGTGGCTGCGCTGCGATTGTTGGCGAGTTGATTAAGCGATTCGGGGCTGGGCGAGCCGTCTTGCGCGGTCGAGGTGATAGTCGCCGTATTGTTGAGCGAGGCGCCGACGCATTCAAGGCCGGGCGCTTGGGTCGCGTAATAATCCGCGCGCACGCGCACGGTGAAACGCAACTCGGCGCTTTGCGAGGGCAAGAGTTGCGCGCGTTGCCACGTGAGCACGCCGTTCGCAAAAGTATAAGCCGTGTCTGCCGCGATCAGATCAACCCCG
Organism: uncultured Cytophagia bacterium; assembly: GCA_964395375.1. GTDB lineage: Bacteria > Zhuqueibacterota > Zhuqueibacteria > Zhuqueibacterales > Zhuqueibacteraceae > JABWAN01. The sequence goes on along the minus strand of CAYNDW010000567.1, from coordinate 1,321 downwards.
AGCGGCAAAATATCCGTGATCGTGACGTTCCAAGCGGTGACGAGCGAATCAACATTTTCAAACCGAATCATGTAAGCAAGCGTATCGCCGATTTGAATGAGATTGCGTTGCGCGCTTTTGGCGAGCGCGAGCAAATCAAGCGGCCCGATTTTGAAGCAATCTTGCGGATAGAAATTATTCGACGGCTCACGGTCGCAATCCGTCACCAACGTGCCGCGCAAACAGAGCGAATCAATTTGCGCGGACAGATTTTGTTCAACGGGCAAGAACAGCGTCACGGCGCCGCTCGCGCCCGCGGCAACGAGCCCGAGCGCAACACAGATCGAATCGGGCGTGAGCATTTGCACCGGCAAAGCGTTTGGCGCGACGCGAATGCCGCTCACGGAGAAGCCGCGTGGCACTTGCAAGCAGAGCGTCACGTTGCGTCCGACGTTGCCGGCGTTGCGATAGAAATAAGTGCGCGCCAACGTATCGCCGCGGTGCAGCACCGTCTTGTCATTCACCACGCGCTCGGCGATATAATCCGCAAAGAGCACGAGCGTGCTCACCGCGGGACGTTCTGTGCCGGGATAAATACGCTCGCCATTGTTTTTCAGAAATGAAACGCGCGCAGACGCGGATATGGGATTCTCGCCGCATTCCAGCGCAAACGCGCTGACTTCCGCAAGATAAAAAGAAAAGACGACGCGCGCGGTGTCGCTGCCGAACGGCGCGGCGCGGCGCACAATGTCGCCCAAACGCCAAGTGATTTTTCCCGCCACTGCGTCGATCGTGAAAGGATAGGCTCCGCCATAACGAAACGACCCGAGTTGCAAAGCAAAATTGCCGTTGGGAAAACGCGGCAAGAAAAATTCGGCTTCCACGCTGCGCAAGGTGTCGGCGAGATTCTGGTCGTTCCAAAGCGTGATGTTATAGATTAAACTGTCCGTGCTCGTGGGGAAGGCTTTATCGACGCTGAAAGCATAAATAATGGCGGCGGGTGAATCTTGCAGCAGGTGCTTCGGAGCGGAGTTTTTAAATGTCGGCGCGGCGCTGGGTGAATATAAATCAGCCCGGCGTATAGAGGCTTGCGTGTGGCCGTTGGTGCATATCAGCAATACAACGAGCACCAGCGGGCGGAAGTGAGCCGGCAGAATTTTTTGCACAAAGAGGTCGAGCGCTTGCGCCATGAGATTGTGCGAGCCGCGAACGATGAATGAATGAGTGTGATTTATTGAATGCTAGCATGACGCCGGTCATTCGCTGGAATCTTTTTTATACTGCTTCCGGTTAATTTGTAATGCCCTTCTTTGAAATGTCATCCTGAAAGGAACTTCTCTCG
>CAYNDW010000566.1:0-4754 GCA_964395375.1 uncultured Cytophagia bacterium | reverse complement strand
AGCAGTGCGGCCGTTTTTCTTGGCAGACGCGACCGCCTTCTTTTTTTGGGAAGATAATTTCTTCTTCTTCGGCTGAAGAATATCGAAGTTTTCATCGAAGATCATCTTTTCCTCTAACGGCGTGAACAGGAAGAAGCCTAAAATGCGATTGCGATCTTTCTCCGTTAAATAGGCCTCGACCAATTTCCGAACTTTTTCATAACGTTCGTCATCATTAAGCGCATCAAAAGATTTGGAAATAATCCAGCCGCTATACTTTCCCCGCCCCACATGATTCAAACGAATTTCGCGCGGCGAAAATTCTTTCCGTAGAGCTTTTTGAACACGGGTGATTATGGGTTCCATTTTTTAACTCCAATCTGTAAAATAGTTGCGGCCATGTCGATTGCGATGCGGCAATTTTCTTTCAAGAAATCGCCGCGAAGGCCTCGATCCAATTTTTGTTTCTTCAAACGACGACGTAATCGGTGGTTAGAAGTGTAGCGCAAATCATTTTTCCATCGTTTAGCCAGCAAACGAACCGAATGGTAGAGTTGTTCATTCTCATCCGACGTCACATAGAGACTGATTCTGCTCGCATCCAAGAGCAACGGCAGATTATGCGCGGCTTCGAGTATCGAATCCTCGCGAGCGATGTATGCCCGCAATAAAGATTCAACTGCCACGCCGGCGGCATACAAGGCGAATGAATACTGCGCCGCTTCATAAAGCAGCCTCGCATTGCTCAATCGTTCTTGCGCTACCTCAACATAATCGGCGATTTCGATTCGCATGAAGAACTTCCCTTCGACAGAAGCGTTATTGCGACGCCGCTTGTTAAGATGTTGCAGGCTTTTGAAATTAGCAAGCCGGAATTTTTAGGACGATCCATAATTTATGCGGCGTTCTTCAAAACGCCTATCTCCCCACAATCGCCTCGCGCGTCCAAAATACGAAATCCGTTGCCGCGGGCGTGCCGCCGAGCGTGCGCACGAGCAGCGCAATCTGCCCGCGATGATACCATGAGTGCCCAAAGAGCTGCGTGAGAATATCTTCGGTCACGTTGCGGAAAGGATTGCCGTCGAGGCTGCGATACTCGAAGGGCTTGGCAATGTCCTCGTCCTCGATGCGGCTCAAATACTCCGTCCAAATCGCGTTCACGTGCGCGAGCTGTTCGTGCAACTCCGCGAGCGTCACGCCTTTGGGGAAGAAATCTTTGGGCGCTTCGGGATATGCGCCGAAGCGATAAAGCCACAAACGCCGCGCGGCCATCATATGCGCGAAGAACGTGAGCGCCTTTTGATAGCCTTCTTCGTTACGCTGCTCCGCGGGCACGGTCTCCAACGAGGCGAGCGTTTTGGCGTGCGCGTCTTGTTCATATTCAAACCAACGGCGAAAACGTGCGATCATATTCATCGGCGCTCCTCGGTTTTGTTTTTATCTAGAACTACAACGTTAAGTCGATCGCGCCCCTCTCCCTGTCATTCTGCAAGAACCTTCCCTCGCACTTGTTACACCTCTCAAAAACATGATGTGTCGCAAGCACTAGGGAAGGTTCTTGCAGAATGACAGTTCCGAGTTGTAAGCCAAATTTCCGCACTTAGCATCGTCGATTAAATAACTTTCCAATTTCCTTGTCCGTCATTCCCGCAGTCTTTAAGCGGGAATCCATTTTATGCGCTTGGATGCCCGATTAAAGCGCTCGGGCATGACAAGTCAAACGGATAACGGCAGCCCACGGCTCCTGCCGGCTGATGGTTGGCAGCTTTTATTCGTTGGAAAAAGTTTTGCTTTGTGTCCGCTGCTTTCGTAGCCCTGCCCCCTTGTGGGGCATTGAAACATGCACGAACATCGGCCCACAAAGGGCCGGGGCTACTTTCCCCTAAAAAAATTTTCGAGGCCGCTCGCTAGCGCTCGCTCTGCAAAAGCACATCAACATCAACATCAAAAGCTAAAGCAACAGCCACAGATTAAGAGCCAAAAAAGAAAAAGCGTCAAAGAGTCGATTGTCCTCAGCGCACAGCACGAACGTGAGCGTTGTAGCCAACGTCAACGAGGTCGCAACTACCATTGGTGAAATAGACCACCCACGCCCACCCCGTACCTGCCTGATCCGCAGTCCAAATCCAGCGTTGCGTCTTATCGAACTCCGGTGCGATATATAAATCCCCGTGCTTCTCTTCGCGTTCCATCAGCGACATTACCTCCTCCAGTGTGGGCAAGCGCCAGTCATTATAACCTGCAAAACGCTTTTTGTTCAACTCTCGAACATACTCTTCGACCTTCGTATAAGTCATGGGCTTCGCAGAGCCCACCTGTTCCCAGGTCAAGCCCGTCAAATGATCAGCCACGAGCTTTGCGCCCTCTCGCTCTATCCGCTCATATTGGTGTGCGATCCCCTTACCTTCAGTGTAATAATCTCTATCGTAAAAGTTTTGATTGCGAAGCATCTGCTTGACGTCTTCTTCCGAAAGATTATCATTCGGCTCGGTGCGTAATTTGTGATTGGGTTTAGGCGGTTGCGCCAGCTTAGGCGAAGGCACACGCGTACGCAAGCTCTCCACTTCCTTTTGCAAAGCGACGACCTCCGTAGCTTGTTGCGCTGTTATCTGCTCTTTGCTCTTTAACTTATCTTGTAGTTGCTGATAATCGGCTTGCAGCTTTTGCCATTGCACCGGCGCAATGGAGTTTCTCATCAACTTTTCGTTTTCATGCACCTGCTGCTCAAGTTGGCGGCGCAACAGTTCCGCTTTGCTTTTTGGAATGAAAGCATCTTCCGGCTTGAAGTCTTGCACGGGATTGCTTGGGCTTTGACCCCACTTCTCCAACTCCTGTAGCGATTCCACTATCTGCTTCTGCAATTGTTGCAAGCCGGTTTCGGATTGCTCATAGATCAAACAGCGATAGTTGCGAATGTCGAATGGCAAGTCCTTCGCGTTTTGTGCGACCATGATGGTTTTGTTGCCGATGCTGTGCGCGACACCCATCTCATAAAACACATTGGGATTCTTATCCGTGATCTCCGCGATCACGGCGTCGCTACTGAAAATGTGCTCGATGATCTTGCGGTTGATATTGAAGTGACCCTTCAACTGGTCCACGCGCACGGCCGCGAATCCGGCCTTTTCGCACGCAGGCGCGATGCCATGTGTGAACACTTCCATCCGTTCTTCGCTGAACGGCATGATGACGAAGCAGAGTTTGGGAGTTGCGGTCATGGTTCGGGTTGCCCCTTCAGCTTCATTAAGAATTTTAAATTGCCAATTTTCAATTGAACATTGGCAATGCTCTTGGGTGCGGATATTAGTTATGAATGCCTTTGTTCAAAAAAAATCCGGCAGACTGGAAGTCTGCGCTACGCTTCGCTCCACTCCACTTTCGCATAAATATCTTTGAACGCGAGCTTACAGTCGATGGAAGTCAGCGCGATCACGTCTTCGAGGTTATAAGCATCGGCATAGAGCCATTTGCCGTCCGGTTGCTTCACGTATTGCTCTACGAGCGGCCGGTCTTGCGCCACGAGCAGGTATTCGCGGAAGGATTCGAGCTTGCGATAGTGCTCGAATTTTTTGACGCGGTCATAATGCTCGGTTGAGGGCGAAAGCACTTCGACGATGAGCGTGGGGTTGAGCAACACGTCAAAGTGATCATCTTCCAAGCGCGGCTTGCCGCAAACGACTATGACGTCGGGGTAGGTATAAAGTCCGGTGGGGCTGACTTTCAAGCGCATGTCGTTGGAATAGACTTTACACGGCCGTTGCTTGAGCTGCGTGTGAAGTTCGCCGAGGATATTGGCGACGATCACATTGTGCGGCTCGCTCGTTCCGGCCATCGCAAAAATTTCGCCGTCGAAGTATTCGCTTTTATACTCGGCGTCGCGCTCGCGCGCCAAATATTCTTCAGGTGAGAGGTATGTGGTTTTAGTTTGGGCAAACATGATTCGTGTCCTTTCTTAAAAAAATCGCGCCGTGCTCTGCGCATGATACAACTTCTATCAAGAAATGCAAGCGCGGGGTTATTGCGCCGGCTTTTTCTTTATCGTGCAAAAAAAAGCGTCTTTGGTGTTTGCTATCCCTCATGCCATGCACTTTTCGTCGTGTGCTTAAAAGGATTCCTTCTGCATGACAGGTATGAGAGGTTTTGCTTCAAACAAAGAAGAAGTTCACTCCCTCGCGACAGTATTCTTCATCACCACATAATACAACCCCGCGGCGAGCAGCAGGCCGACGAACCACGAGTAGGTGTAAACCTCATCGAAGAATGCGGGGAAAATTTTGGAATGCGTGGCCGCGTTGAGAAAGCCGGGCACGTTGGGCAACACGGCAATAAAGAGCACGAGCACGGCTTTCCAATTCACGCCGTTGGTGTAGCTATAAATGCCGGTACGCGAATAGAGGTCTTCCACTTTGAGCTTCTGTTTGCGCAAGAGAAAATAATCGCACAGCATGATGCCGCCAATCGGGCCGAGCAGCGCGCTGTAGCCGATGAGCCAAACGAAAATGTAGCTGCCCAAATCCGCGATCAAGCGCCACGGCATAATGACAACGCCGATCACCGCGGTAATCAAGCCGCCGGTTTTGAACGATATCAAAGTGGGTTTGAGGTTGGAGAAATCATTTGCCGGGGAAACCACGTTTGCGGCAATGTTGGTGGTGAGCGTGGCGATGATGATGGAGACCAGCGAGAGAATGACGATGAGGGGCGAATCGAAACGCGCGAGCAGTTGCACCGGATCCCAAATCGCTTGACCGTAAACAATCACCGTGGCGCATGTG
>CAYNDW010000565.1:4026-4761 GCA_964395375.1 uncultured Cytophagia bacterium | reverse complement strand
ACCGTGGGATTGATTTGATTGCGCAAGGAAGTGAAATTGAAATCTTTCACCACGCCGATAATCGGTCCGCGCTTTAAAGTGAAAGCGCTGTTGCTCCAACCGAATTGCTTGCCGAGCGCTTCCTCCGCGGATTTCCAGCCGATGGTGCGCATCGCGGTTTCATTCAAAACGTAACCGCGTTCGCGGCCGTTAATGTATTGCACGACCTCGTCGAAACTCGCGAGCTGGGGATAAACAAAATTTGCCGGCGCGTTTTCCTCGAAGCCGCGCCCCGCGAGCATTTCCATTTTCAGGAAGGTGATGAAGTCGCGATCCACGGGCAGGAGGTCGAGCACGGGCGCGTTTTCGCCTTCTTGCATGCCCTCGGCGAAGCACGGGCCGGTGTCTTTGATTTCGCGCGAAGGCTCCTCCATCGCCGCGCTCACCCCGGCAACGCCGGCGTGTTGCAGCAGCTCGTTTTTAAAAGTCGCGTAGCGCGCTTTCATTGCATCGTTCAAGCCACGAACGGCAATGATCTGCTCTTTATTGAAGCCCAACTTTTTGTTGCGGATAAATTCAAACTGTTCGCGGCTGACGAGTGTGCATACGACGAGGCCGATGGAGAGGGGCTCACGGGCGGCCGCCTTGCTCCTGGCCAGGGCCAGGGCCTCGCTCAGGTTCGTGACCTGAACGTCGCAGAATCCCTGGCGCGCGCGGCGCGCGATCCGGGCCGGATCGACCTCGACCACCAAGGCC
>CAYNDW010000565.1:0-4016 GCA_964395375.1 uncultured Cytophagia bacterium | reverse complement strand
GAATTGCACCACCACGAGCACTTTTTTCATCGTCGCGGAAGAGAGCGAAAGCCGCGAGGCGCGCTCGCCGCCTTTGAAAATGCCCGCGGGCTGAAACGAAGACAACACCAGCGCGGGATAACTGCCGGCGACAATCCCGGCGCACAGCGTGACCAAGAACAATCCCACAAAAACGTAGCCCTGATTGAGCGATAACGTTTTGCCGCTCAATTCATTAAACGCGGGCAAACAAAGTTCGAGCAGCAACAGGGCGAGCAGCGCCGCCCCAAAGGCAAACAGCAGCGCCTCGCTGTAAAAATATCCCACGAGTTGCCGCCGCGCGGACCCGAGAACTTTGCGAATGCCAATCTCCTTCGCGCGATCCAAGGCACGGGCCGTGGCGAGGTTCATGTAATTGATGCACGCCATCACCAGCAGGAAGAGCGCGATGCTCGAAAAAATGTAAACATAAGCCACGTCGCCGTTCGGTTCGATTTCGCGGTCGAGCTGCGAATGCAGATGAATGTCCGTGAGCGCTTGCAGATGCAGAAAATGGTTCGCCGAACTTCCAGCGCCCTCGTATTGGTCGATGAAGCGCGAAAATTTTTTTTCCAACGCCAGGGGATCGGCGCCTGGCTGCAAGAGCAGATACACATAGGCCCAGCCGCTGCGAGCTTCCGGGCTTTTGAATGAGATTAGAAAGTCAATTTGAAAATGCGACTGCGCCGGAAGGTTTTTCATTACCCCAGTGATCTTATACGGCTGCCCGGCATTTCCGCTTTCATCCATGAGCGTGATTTCTCGGCCCATGGGGTTTTGCTCGCCGAAGTATTTGTGCGCCATGGCTTCCGTCAAAACCAGCGAGTGCGGGGCGCGCAACGCGGTGTTCGGATCGCCTTCGGCCAGCTTGAAACTGAAGACCGCAAAGACGTTCGCGTCGGTCGCAAAAGTGCGGGTGTTGCGAAATTGCTGTTCGCCCAATTGCAGGTCCAAAAACCGGAAGGGCTGAAACCGAATCAAGGCTTGCACTTCCGGAAACTCTTCCGGCAAACGATTGATCCACGCCTCGGGGCAACGCGCGAAATGATGATGATAGCCGTTGGGGAAAGCATAGCGGCGCGTTACGCGCTGAATGCGCGCGGCGTGCTCATGATAATCATCATAACTCAGTTCGTGTTGCACGTACAGCAAGATCAACATGCTCGAAGCGATGCCCACAGCCAGACCGGCAATGTTCACGAACGCGTAAAGTCGGTGCTTGCCCAGCTTTCTTAAAATAATTTTCAAATAGTTTTTGAGCATAGCTTGCTTCCTTGTTGCTCACTTATTTTCGCCGGTTACAGATTCCCGGTTGCCTGGCTCTTTATCGGTTTTCTCAATCTGGGCTTCTTGCCTTATTCAGCTCTCAATGCTGCGACCGGATTCGCCAGCGCTGCGCGAAGGGCTTGCACGCTGATGGTGAAGAGCGCAATGAGCAGCGCGCTGAAACCCGCGAGCAAGAACGTGCCGGGGCCGAGCGCAATGTGATAGGCAAAATTTTGCAGCCAGCGCTGCAACGCCCAATACGCAAAGGGCGAGGCGATGATCGTGGCAATGAGCACGAGTTTCGTGAAATCTTTGGAGAGCAGGTAAACAATATTTCCCGCCGAAGCGCCCAACACTTTTCGCACGCCGATTTCTTTTGTGCGTTGCTCCGCGATGAAAGCCGCAAGCCCCAATAGTCCGAGGCAGGCAATGAAAATCGCCAGCGCCGCGCTCGCGCCAAAAATTTTTCCAACCCGCAGATCGGCTTGATAGAAATCATTCAACCGCTCATCGAGAAAATTGTATTCGAACGGCGTGACTTGATCGAATTGCTCATGCACTTTTTGCAGGGCGGCAACGGTTGCGGATAAATTCGCGGCGGCGACGCGGGCGGTAAAATAATCGATCTCGCGAATCGGATTATTCCAATGTCCCAACACCAGCGGCGCAATCTTTTCGTGCAGCGATTGAAAATGAAAATCTTTCACGACGCCGACGACGCGGGCGCGAAAACTGTCGGCGGGCACGCGCAGCTCCATGCCCAATGGCGATTCCCATCCCAACAAACGCGCGGCGGCTTCGTTGATGATCACCGCGGAAGTGTCGGTGCCCATTTCGTTGGCGAGATTTCTGCCGCCGGCCAAAGTCATTTCAAAAGTCGACAAAAACTCCGCGTCGATACCGATAAAATACATCGAGTGCGGCGAGGCCCCCGCCGCGCCTTCGGGCACAACGTCGATTTGTGTGAGATTCTTCCATTCGCCGGGCACGCGCGAGGAAACCGACACCTCTTTCACCGTCACGATTTTTTTCATCTCACTTTTGATGGAGGCAAAATTCGTTCGGGCGCTGCCGCTGTTGATATCAATCACCACCAACTGCTCTGCATTGAAGCCGAGATTCTTGGTGCGAATGTAATCGATCTGGCGATAGGCCACGATGGTCGAAACGATCATGACCAGCGACAAGGCAAATTGCGTCACGACCAGGCCGCGACGCAATAGGGTCGCGCTGCCGCCGGATTTGATTCCGCCCTTGAAAACGAACGAAGGCGACAGTTGGGAAAGATAAAACGCCGGGTAGCTGCCGGCGAAGATGCCGACGGCCAAGATGAGAAGAACCAGACTCAACCCGAGCCAGCCGTTGCTGAAAAAATTTAGCGCCAGCTTTTTATCGGCAAACGTATTGATGGCGGGCAAAATTAATTCGACGCAGACCACGGCGAAAAACAATCCCAAGCACGAGAGCAAAATCGCTTCGCCGAGAAACTGGCCGACCAGCTGTGCTGGGCGCGCGCCCGCGACTTTACGCATGCCGATTTCGCGTGCGCGCTTCATGGCGCGCGCAGTGGCCAGGTTCATATAGTTGATGCAGGCAATGAGCAGCACGAACAGCGCAATGGCAGAGAAAACATAAATGTACGTGATCTCGCCCTTGCGGCTGTTGCGGTCAAACTCCATCTGCGCCGAATGAAAGTGCACCTCGCGCAATGGCTGTAGCGACAATTGCACAGAATTTCTTTGCGCCGCAGTGAAATGTTTTTGAGCCAAGACCGCGAGTTTCACATTGAAAGCGGCAACCTCGATTTTTTCTCGCGTCAAAATATACGTGAGGAAGGAATCGGATTCCCAGGAGTCGGTATATTGTTTCCAGCGCGGATTCGCTTCCAGCGTTGCGAACGAGAGCAGCATGCTGAAATCAAGATGGGAATTGCGCGGCGGGTCGTTTATCAAACCCGTTATCTTGAAATCGCCGTAGCGCTCGACCGCTAGGGTTTTGCCCATCGGATTCTCCTCGCCAAAATATTTCTTGGCGGCGGCTTTGGTGATGACAATGGAAAACGGCAAAGCCAGCGCGGTTTGCGGATCGCCCAGCACGAGCTTGAAATCAAAAACTTCAAAGAAGCTGGATTCGGCAACGAGATAATCGCCTTCGTAAAAACGGTTCTCGCCGTAGCGCACGGTGAAGCGGCCCATGCCCTGCCGCTCGCGCAGGCGCACGGTCTTGATGACTTCCGGAAATTCCGCGAGCAACGAAGGCGCGACCGGCCCCATCACGCTCGGGAAATGACGTTCGCCTTGTTCGGGAGTTTTTTGCGTGGTGACGAGGCGATAAATACGATCTGATTTTTTATGAAAGGCGTCGAAAGTAAGCTCATCCTGCACATACAACAGAATCAAAACACAGCAAGCCAGCCCGATGACCAAACCGGCGATGTTGATCATCGAATAGCCGGGGTTTTTCTTCAAATTGCGCAGCGCGATTTTGAGGTAATTTTTGAACATGGATGACTCCTGTAAACAGTGTTCAGTAATCAGTGATCAGTGTTCAGTAATCAGTGATCAGTGACCAGTAATCAGTGATCAGTTCGCTGGTTACCGATAACTGAACACTGATAACTGGTTACTGATTACTGATAACTGATTACTTCTTTACTCATACCGCAGCGCCTCCACCGGATTCGCCAGCGCGGCTTTGAGCGCTTGATAGCTCACGGTAAGCCACGCGATTCC
>CAYNDW010000564.1:0-4766 GCA_964395375.1 uncultured Cytophagia bacterium | reverse complement strand
CTCCGTTTGGAGGCGCGACGCTGGAAGACCTCGCGCACGTGCACAGCATTCAGTTTCGCGCCTTCAAAGCCGAAGTCGAACAAGTTTTGTGGATCGATGAGATCAAGTATATCAAGCCGCGCGGCCCCGCCGCGGTGATTCACTTCAATCATTATCGCAACACCGCGGACAGTTTGCTCACCCCGTGGCTCATCGCAAACGGCTATCGCGCGAACCTCGACTTCACATATGAATATGCCGAGAAAGAGCTGCAAGAGAATCGCAACAACTCCGGCATCTGGACGCGCTATATCGGGCTCGCGCGCATGGCGGAACTGGTGCAGCAACACGATTGGAGCGCGACGCATCACGGCGTGTTCTATAAACATCTCAAAGCGCTTTCGGAAGAAGAGCGGCAACAGGTTTATTTGCTCACGCCGTTTCAACAAGCGGGCTTCGAAGCGCAATGGTGTTTCTCGATTCCGAGCGATGAGGTGACGCCCGAGCTTTATACCGAGTTGCTCGGACTGCGGCGCTTTTCTTCCATTCGCCGGCAGGGCGACAAACGGCCGAACGAGTTGCCGATTGACGAGCCGCAGCAGCTTCGTTTCTTTCGCCCGACTTCCGCGGGCGCGGGGCCGAACTTGAGCGGCACACCGCGCACGCTCGCGGAGATGCAATCCGAAGCGCTCGAAGCTTTCAACCTCAAAGGCTTGCTCATTATTGATTTCGGCGCGATCGTCACCGCGCCTTCGGAAGCTTACACCGGCAGTGAAGTCACGCTGCTCGAAGACGCGCAAAATCTGATTCGCTACGCGGAGGCGCTGGGCTTCACGTTTCTGACGTTCAAGGATTTGTTCGCGCCCGATCCCAATTATCGCGCCGGGCTTTCGATCAATCACGATTACGGGACGATTCCGCACAACTTTTGGCAAGTGCTGCAAGGCAGCGAATATACTTTCGAAGTGCTGCGCAACGACCTCTCCGCGCGCGCGGATTCATTGTGGATTGCAGCGGCGGGACCGGCACAACACGGCGACGTGCGCATCGCCGCGGATCGCAGCCGGCTGCATTATGCGCCGCGCGTGGACTTTGACGGCAGCGAGCGTTTTTATTATGTCGCCACCAACGGCGTGACGAGCGATACGGCTTGGGTTTTTGTGAATGCCACGGGCAGCACCGTCGGCCCCTTGCCCGAAGGCTATGCCTTGCATCAAAATTTTCCCAATCCGTTTTATGAGTCAACGATCTTTGCATATGAGCTCGCTGCGCCGGCATTTGTCGAGCTCCTGCTGTACAATCTCACGGGGCAAGTGGTGGCGACCGTGGTGCGAGACTTTCAACCCCAAGGAAATTTTTTGACCAAGCTGCTCGGCGAAGAATTGCCCGCAGGCGTTTACTTTTATCAACTCCGCTTAAACGGCCGCGTGGTGGCGCGCAAGAAGACGCTGCATCTAAAATTTGCCGCGCCCGCGCTTGAGGCGCGGCCGCAATGAGGTTCAGCCACGGCTTGGCCGTGGCTTGTTGCTTGATTGAAAGCCAATGCCAAGCCGTGGCAGATCATGAGTACACGATTGCTTCATCTTGAACAACTAAAGCAGCACATGAAGAGTAAAACACGCGCGCTGCAACTGCTGTTGAGCGGCATGCTCACGCTCGCAAGCTTACAAGCCGCAGCACAAAACCGCTGGCTGCCCGACTCCACCGCGTATCGCTATCTCAGCCGCGGCACGAATCTCGAGCAGTGGCAAGCCTCCACGGGCACGCGCGTGGAAATGGACACGACTTCATTGCGCAGCGCGGGCGGCGCGATTAAATGGACCATTCCCGCGCAAATGGCGGACGCGACGTTGGAGTTGCAGCTTATTGACGTTGACGTGCGCGACTGCGTGCTCTACACCGTGTGCCGGCGCAACAATTATCCGGCGCCGATCAACACCGTGCTCTTGACGGGTTATGAAAAAGGCTTTCGCTTGCCCGATCCGGTGTATGTCGATCAAACCGGCAAACATTTACCCGTTGATTCGTGGCAGCAACGCGGCACCACGATTTCGCTTACGCCTTTTGGCGGCGCGCGGCCGGCCGATCTTGCGCACGCGCGCACGCTGCGGTTTCGCGCGAGCCTTGCTGAGGTCGAACAAATTCTGTGGATCGATGAAATCAAAACCATTGCGCCGCGCGGCCCCGCGGCGATCATTCACTTCAATCATTATCGCGACTCGGCCGATAGCTTGCTCACGCCGTGGCTGCTCGAACACGGTTATCGCGCGAACCTCGACTTCACCTACGAGCTGGCCGAAAAAGAAGCGCGCGAAAAACGCGGCGAGAGCGGCATTGCGACGCGCTATATCGGCCTCGCGCGTATCGCCGAATTAGCGCGAAATTATCATTGGAGCACAACGCATCACGGCACGTTCTATAAAATTTTGCCCGCGCTTTCGTATGAACAACGCCTGCAGCTCTATGCGCTCGCCCCTTTTGCGCAAGCCGGCTTTGCCGCGCAGTGGTGCTTCTCCATTCCCAGCGATGAAATCTCGCCCGCGCTTTACGCGGAGTTGATGCGCTTGCAACGCTTCTTCACCATTCGCCGGCAAGGCGAGCGCCGGCCGAACGAGCTGCCCATTGACGAGCCGCAGCAACTGCGCTTCTTTCGCCCGACCTCCGCGAGCGCCGGGCCGAACGTGAGCGGCACGCCGCGCACGCTCGCGCAAATGCAGGCGCAGGTCGATGAAGCTTTTGCGTTGCAAGGCCTGCTCGTCTTGGATTTCGGCGCCATTGTCACGCAGCCTTCGCCCGATTATACCGGCAGCGAAGTGACGCTGCTCGCGGACGCGCAAAGTTTGATTCGTTACGCGCACGCGCTCGGCTTCACGTTTATCACGTTCGAAGATTTATGCGCGCCCGATCCGAATTACCGGCAAAGGCTTTCGCTCAATCACGATTATGCGAGCCACAAACCCGGCGCGCTCGTCATTCCCGTGTTGCAGAATGATCTCTTTCCCGCGGAAGATTCATTGCGCGTGCTCGCCGTGGGCGCGCCGCGTTATGGCGAAGCCATAATTGCGACCGATCGCCAGAGCGTGCGTTATAGTATCGCCACCAACGCCGCGCGGGAAAACACGCAAGAGGATCGCTTCTATTATATCGCGGGCACGGGCGCGTTGACGGATACGGCGTGGGTGTTTATAAGGCCGCGCAAGCCCACGCAAGTCGGCGAGCACGAGCCGCCCGTGCGTTATGCGCTCACGCAAGGTTATCCGAATCCTTTTCGTGCGCGCATGCAAATCAAATATGAGTTGCCGCAGCCGGCTTTCGTCGAGTTGGAAGTTTATAATCTTGCCGGACAACTCGTGGCCACGCTCGTGCGCGAGCGCAAGTCCGCAGGCTTGTATCAAGCGGAGTATCGCGGAACGAATAGTCCCGCGGGGATTTACTTTTATCAACTCAAATTTGAAGGCCGCGTGGTGGCGAGGAATAAGTTGGTGCGATTGCATTAACGCCTCCCTTCCAACTGTCATTCAGCAGGAATCTTTTTAAGAACGCAAGAGTTTCCCTGCGCGTAAAAAGATTCCTCCTGAATGACAATTAGGACGATGTTCAACGTAACCCTAAAAGCCTACAGCGGATTTTCAGACAAGCTGAAAACCGCAGCCCTTCGGGCGGCTTGAGTTCGATAAAGAACCACAAGAGAGAACAGAGAAAACGGAGAATCTTTTCTCTGTTTTCTCTGTTCTCTCCTGTTCAAAAAAGTTAGATTTTTTTTCTAACTTTCATGAACCAATGACCTACGCCAGTGGCCGAACCTGTCGTGAGGCGTTTGGTGATTCGAAAAAGTCACGAAAGCTTTGCACCAGCGGGTTCGGCTACATTTCATGCAAAGTCGGAGCTTTACAAAGCTAAAAACTAGGAGCACTTCATGCGGCTGTTTCTCGGCGCTATGTGGTTCAGCGTTATTTTTTGTTCTGTTCTTCTCGCCGGCGACAACGAACGCGCGGCGATTGCGACACGCATCACAACACCGCCGCACCTCGACGGCTTTTTGAGCGAAGAAGTTTGGCAACGCGCGCAGCCCGCGACCGGCTTGCTCCAACGCGATCCCGATGAAGGCAAGCCGGAGTCGGAGCGCACGGAGATTCGCGTGCTCTTCGATCACGAGGCGTTGTATTTCGGCTGCATGATGCACGACGCGGAGCCGGATAAAATCGTCGCGCGCCTCACGCGGCGCGACAATGAAATCGATTCCGACGCAATCTCGATTCGGCTCGATAGTTATCACGATCACAAAACCGCGTTCGAGTTTACCGTGCTCGCTTCCGGCGTGAAGGTGGATATTCTCCAATACAACGACGCCGAGGACGAAGACGATTCGTGGGATGTGGTGTGGGAGGTGAAGACGCAGATTTTGCGCGGCGGGAGCGCGGCAACTTCCGAAGCTTCGCCGAAGGGCTGGAGCGCTGAAATCAAAATTCCATTTCAAGCGCTGCGTTATGCCCCGCGCCGCGAAGGCAAAAATATTTGGGGCGTGAATTTTATAAGGCGCATCAGCCGCAAACACGAGCGCGATCAATGGGTGTTCATTCCCAAAAGCGCGCGCGGCTTCATTTCGCACTTTGGGCATCTTGTGCTCGAAGGCGAGTTGCCCAATCCCGCGCGGCTCGAAGTGTTGCCGTACACGGTTGGCAGCGGAACGTTTGTTAATCGTGCGCTCGCTCCAGTGGGGCAGGGCACGAGCGCTTTCAGCGGCACCGCGGGCTTTGATCTCAAATATGGATTGAACAGCAATCTCA
>CAYNDW010000563.1:0-4769 GCA_964395375.1 uncultured Cytophagia bacterium | reverse complement strand
GCAACTATAATTGGCGAGGGTCGACTTACTATCAAACAAAGGAATATGACAAAGCATTAGCCGATCTCGCCCGCGCGATTGAGTTGCAGCCCGAAAATGGCACCAACTATCATTGGCGAGGGGTGACTTACTATCAAACAAAGGAATATGATAAAGCGATAGCCGATCTCACCCGCGCGATTGAGTTGCAGCCGGAAAATGGCAACCGCCATTATTGGCGAGGGCGGGCTCATTATGACATGAAGAATTATCAGGCTGCGTTAGCTGATTTCACCCGCGCGATTGAGTTGCAGCACGAAAATGGTAACCACTATTACTGGCGAGGAAGGACGCACTATCAAACAAAAGAATACGACAAGGCGATTAGCGATCTCACCCGCGTGATTGAATTGCAGCCTGGAGATGCTGGCAACTATCATTGGCGAGGCCAAACGTACTCTCAAGCGAAGGACTTTGACAAGGCTTTGGCGGACTTTACTCGCGCGATTGAATTGCAGCCCGAAAATGGTAACCGCTATTACTGGCGAGGAAGGGCGTACTATCAAACAAAAGAATATGACAAGGCGATAGCTGATCTCACTCGCGCGATTGAGTTGCAGCCCGAAGATGGTGGCAACTATTATTGGCGAGGAAGGACGTACTATCAAACAAAAGAATACGAGCAGGCGAAAGTTGATTTTGCCCGCGCGATTGAGTTGCAACCGGAAGATGGCAACAACTATGCTTGGCGAGGGTTGACCTATCATCAAACAAAGGAATACGACAAAGCGATAGCCGATCTCACCCGCGCGATTGATTTGCAGCCCGAAAATGGCAACCGCTATTATTGGCGAGGATCGACCTACTATCAAACAAAGGAATACGAAAAAGCGATAGCTGATCTCACCCGTGCGATTGAGTTGCAGCCCGAAGTGGGCAACAACTATCATTGGCGAGGCCGAACGTACTCTCAAATGAAGAAATACGACTCGGCTTTAGCTGATTTTACCCGCGCTGTTGAATTGCAGCCCGAAGATGGCACCAATTATCGTTGGCGAGGGTTGGCTTACAATCAAACAGAGGAATATGCAGCGGCTTTAGCTGACTTCGCTCGTGCAATTGAGTTGCAGCCCGAAAATGGGTACAATTATTATTGGCGAGGGTTGACTTACTATCAAATGAAAAACTATGAAGTGGCTTTAGTTGATCTTACTCGCGCGATTGAGTTGCAGCCCGAAAATGGTAACTGCTATTACTGGCGAGGCCGAACGTACTCTCAAATGAAAGAATACGCCTCCGCATTAGTTGATCTCACCCGCGCGATTGATTTGCAGCCCGAAGATGGCAACAACTATTACTGGCGATCTTTGTGTAATTTGTATCGAGACGATTATTCCGCTGCTGCGCACGACCTTGAGCGCGATATCGCACTTGAGGCAAAAGATGCCCATCCAGTTTTCTGGCGCGGTGTCGTGCGACACCTTGCAGGGAACACGCTCGAGGCGCAGGCCGATTGGGAACGGGCGCAAGCGCTCGCCACCGACGATTCCGATCTTTGCAAACAACAGCGGGTATTGGCAAAGGCAGCGCTTTTTTTGGGTAACACAGGAACAGCACGCGAGCATTACACCAAAGCTTTAGCGCAGCTTGGTGAACTGTCCGCCCTCCACACAGAGTTGGACTACTTGCACCTGCTCACGCAACTCTTCCCGGCCCGCGAGGAGATACACGCGATGAAAGAATGGTTTGAGGCGGAGTTGCGCAAGAAGGAGCGGGCAAAGGCCTAGGGTCAAGTTTAGAGTTCAACGGATTCAAAGCGTCGCAACAAAGCCCCAACGGGGCGCTTTATGAAAGCTTGGGGCAACGCCCCAAGATGAAATGCGACATCTATTTTTGAGCGCCAACGGCGCGACATGGACGAGACGAGAGGTGATGTTGCTTACAATTTGATGCCGCCCTTTCAGGGCTACAAAAAATGGCATCGTTTACCCAGGGCGTTGCCCTGGGCTAATCCATTTTGCCCCTTTGGGGCATTCGATGCAAAGCGGGGATAGCGTTAGCTTGGCACCAATTGCGGGCAGAGGATAAAGTTCGTTGTAGCCTTGCCCCATTGTGGGGCACTGATGGAACAGTTCAGTTTGCTGCATCACCAGCCGCCCACAAGGGGCGGAGACTACAGTTTTTGCAGAATGACATGAACGAGGCGAGGTTTCGGATAAACTGTAATCGCAATAACAGGAGAACACCTTTGAGCATCAACACCAATCCCCCGAGCGGCACGCGCGATTTTTTGGCGAGCGATATTCGCAAGCGCCGCGAGGTGATAAAAGTCATTCAAGAAGTTTATGAGTCGTTCGGCTTCGAGCCGCTGGAAACGCCGGCGTATGAGAATCTTTCCACGCTGCTCGGCAAGTATGGCGAAGAGGGCGATCAACTGCTCTTTCGCATTATGCAGCGCGGGGAGAAGTTGCAGCAAGCTTTGGCCGCTCCGAATGTGGCGCAAACCGAATTGAGCGATCTCGCATTGCGCTACGATCTCACCGTTCCGCTTGCACGCGTGATGGCGCGCTATGCGGGACAATTGCCGAAATTTTATAAGCGCTATCAAATTCAACCCGTGTGGCGCGCAGATCGTCCGGCCAAGGGGCGCTTTCGCGAGTTCATGCAATGCGATGTTGATGTGTGCGGCAGCACGGCGCTCACGGTTGAAACGGAAGTCATCGCTGCGGTGAGTACGGTGTTGGAACGTTTGCAGTTCAATGATTTCTCCGTCGCGCTCAATCATCGTGAAGTGCTGCGTGGCTTGATCGAAGCTGCGGGCATTGCGGCGGAGATGGAAGGGACGGCATTGGTCGCGGTGGATAAATGGGACAAGATCGGCAAAGAAGGCGTGGCCGCGGAGTTGGTCAATCGCGGCATTACGGCGGCGAGCGCAACGAAGCTGCTCGATCTGCTCGAAGCCGCGAGCGCCGCTTCGGACAACACGTCGCGCTTGACGATGCTGCGCGAAAATCTCAAACGCCCATCCGCACTCAAAGGCCTCGATGATTTACAAATCATTCTGCAATTGAGCGCAGCCACAGGCACGAGCCAACGTCTCGCGCTCTCGCCGAACCTCGCGCGCGGACTTTCATATTATACCGGCGCGATTTTCGAAGTCGTCGTGCCCGGCGTGGCAGGCTCGCTCGGCGGCGGCGGAAGATACGACGGACTCGTGGGCATGTTCGCGGGACGCGAGATTCCAGCTTGCGGTTTTTCGCTCGGCTTGGAAAGAATTATTTTGCTGCTGGAAGAGCGCGGCTATTTTGCCGAAAGCAGCAATGCCCTCGACATTCTCTTCACGAATTTCGGCGACACGCTGGCCGACACGCTCGCTTTGGCGACGCGCGCCCGCAAACTCGGTTTGACGTGCGAGGTGTATTGCGAAAGCGCGGGCTTGAAGCCGCAGTTCAATTATGCCGCGGCGCGCGGCGCGCGCTTTGTCGCTTTTTTTGGAGAAAGAGAAAAAGCCGAGGGCAAGTTGCGTTTGAAAGATCAAACCACAGGCGCGGAAACGAGCGTGGCGGTTGAGGAATTAGAAACGATGTTGCCGCGAGCCGTCACGCCAAAATAGGAACGCGGATCAAAGCGTGACCGCGGAGATAAAAGCGGAGGGGTGAGCTTTGATCAAACCAAACGATCTTTCCTTGTTCCCAAACTCCGTTTGGGAACACACTTGCCGGAGAAACTTCGTTTCGATGTTTTTGCTCATAGCCGCATCTTATTGAAGGCGTGAAGTAATTTTGAAACGGAGTTTCAAGCGCAATGGCGTTCCCAAACGGAGTTTGGGAACGGGAACAAAGATTCCCAACGGGCTTGCTCCTGAAGGGGCCACTACGAGCGATTTTTTGCCGGAAATAGAACTTGCGTTTCTGCACATGATTTTTATATTACGTCGCACTTCAATTGTGGCGGTGTAGCTCAGTCGGTAGAGCAGCGGAATCATAATCCGTCGGTCGGGGGTTCAAGTCCCTCCGCCGCTACCTTATTAAAACGATCCCGGCTGTTCCTGTGACAATGCAAAGGACGGTCGGGATTTTTATTATGGAGACTTCCCATGCCTGTGATGCTGATCCCCAAGCCCAAAACCGGCGAGTACAATCCCTATCACGACAAGTATATTTCCAAAGTCCCTGAAGGCGACGTGCTCGCGCTGCTGCAAACGCAGAATGAAGAGACCGCGCAGTTATTGAGCCAAGTACCGGAGGCGCGCGCGGGCTTTCGCTACGCGCCGGACAAGTGGAGCATCAAAGAAGTCGTAGGGCATTTGTGCGATACGGAGCGCATCATGTCGTATCGCGCGTTGCGCGTGGGCCGCGGAGATAGCAAGCCGTTGCCGGGCTTCGAGCAAGACGATTACGTGAAGGCCGCTAATTTCGACAGCCGCACGCTGGCCGATCTCGTGCGCGAGTTTCAATTGATTCGCCAAACCACACTCGCGCTCTTCCGCGCGTTTGATGAAGCCGCCTGGCTGCGCATGGGCACGGCAAGCGATTGGCCGATTAGCGTGCGCGCTTTGGTTTACATCGTTGCCGGGCATGAGCGGCATCATGCGCAGATTTTGCAGGAAAAGTATCAACTTGTGAGATAAGTACGCATCATCGCAAGGCAAAACTATTTTGGGCAAGACAAGGTTTGGATTGCCTTCTCCCCAAAGAAGGCATGCTGCAAAACAATTATCAGCAGAGACATATAATCTAGCCCAAGTTCGACACTTGTAAGTTTTTTTCGGGTGGCCTTCAACATAGACA
>CAYNDW010000562.1:0-4771 GCA_964395375.1 uncultured Cytophagia bacterium | reverse complement strand
CTCATGGCCTGATCAGCCCTCACCGTCCAGCAGGCCGCAGCGACCCTGCGGCCTGCTGGACGGCTCTTTCCCTCCCCCCACACGATTCATGAGCGTCTGCTGAAGTGCCGATACGCGCGCTTGAGATGAAGCATCGTTCATAAAACGGCATGTGGGCCTGTCTTGTTCTCGTCCTGTCTCTCCGGCTACGTCCATCCCCAATCCGGTTCGCGCTTGCTGTGTTGAGAGGATCACGAGCAGCAAGGGTGTTCCGTCCAATTCGATAGTTCGCCCGCTTGTTTTGTTCATCCGGTCTGTTTGGTCTATGAGAGAAAAATCTTGAGGAGAAATTAATGAAAAGCAAACGAGTTTGTTACACCGTTGTTATCCACGGCCCGTATCAATACATGGCAGGGACAGCAACAATCCTTGCCTCGTTACAAAAGGAATACCCGGATACAGACCCTGCGACAACGTGCGTGGGTTGAAGGAAAGGACGGCGCGATGAAACGTACATGTTGGATGCTGATCGGCTCAATGACGGTGTTGGTTTTGTCTCTCATGGGATTCCACGATCGCGCAGAGGCGCTGTCTGTGACGTCGCTCGACTTCACGTCGGGAGCTGTCAACTGGGATGGCCGTCACGGTCGAATTCTCGACCGTCTGTTCGCGCAGGACGGGAGTATCGCGATCGGGTCGTATCAATCGATGTCGGACATCGTGGATCCGATCACGCGGGGGCACAAGACGTTTTCGCTCTTCACCGGCGCCTTGAACGGCGCGCCGGCGCCGTCGGTGGGCATCGACGGCTCTTCGATCACGGTCGATCTCTCGTCGCTCTATTTTGGATGGACGAACGGCAGTCAAGTTCGAGCCTGGAACATCGGCGGCCTGGCGACCGGACTGTTCAATCCTCAGACCGCCGAGTTCTGTCTTACGTGGGACCATCTGTTCAATGGGGGAGTCGGTAAGGGAAAGTACGACATGATGGGCGAACGCTCGGCCACGTTCTTCTTGCAAGGCACAGCGAACGTCGCGCAGACGCCCGTCCCGCTCTCTGCCGGTGTCGTGTTCTATGCGACCGGACTCACGTTCATGGGGGGACTCGTGTGGTGGAAATCTCGCAGGGCGCTCGCAGGGGCAGTTTCTTAGCAGAACGTCCCCAGAGGTGGTCCTCCTCTACGAATCAAAATTTGCCGTGGTTCGACAATGTCACCATGATAGGGGAGAAATCCTTGATCTTCAGCACTCTTCCGTTCGCCCTGAGCTTGTCGAGGGATGAATAGGAAGTTTTCCCGTAGCCTGCCAGATACCCGCGCTTCCAGTGCCTTCACCGTTGCCTCGTTGTTTCTTAGGCTTTTAACGATTTGTTAACACAAACTTGAGCCTCGCGTGGCCCTCCCACAGGACCTCCGGCAGTACACTACTCTCCTCCATATAGGAGGTACTCTCACCAGGCGACTGTTGAGGATGTGCTGTCGATAAGTCCGCATGTTCGATGATACCTGCGCGTGTCCAGGAGTGAAACTCGTGCCACATGAGCAGGCAAAAGGGCTCGAGCTAGCATGAAGATCAGTTGCATAGAACCGGTCCTTGCTCCCTACAGCATTCCTCGATTCACGGCGCTCCAGGCATTGAGACGAGACGACAATTTATTAGTAATGGCTCTCGGCGCGACAGAGAGAATGCGCGAGTGGCAGGTGCAGAAAGCCGGTCTTGGGTTCGAGTATGCGGAGGCATTTCCTGGAGAGACTGTGGAGAACATCGAGCCTCGCGCACTGGCAGCGCGTGTCACGAGTTGGCTTGATGAGGAAGATCCCCAGGCTGTGGTGATTACCGGTTATTACTATCCCGCGATGAGAGCGGCTGCGCGATGGGCCCGACGACGTGGGCGGGCCAGCATCTTCATGGGAGATTCTCAATGGGGAGACCGGAGACGGATCGCGCTCCGAGAATGGGCCAAAGGATGGTGGGTTCGACGACATTACGATGCAGCGTTTGCCGCCGGAGAACGGACAGCCGAGTATCTCATGCGAATGGGCTTTCCTCGTGAACGTATCTGGACCGGCTATGACGTGGTGGACAACCAAGCATTTGCCACGGGAGCAGCGCTGGCGCGAGGAGAGGAAGGCCCGCTTCGGAAACGCCTGGGTCTTCCTGAACGGTATTTTTTGTTTGTCGGCCGTTTTGCTCCTGAAAAAAACTTGATCCGATTGGTTGAGGCCTATGCCGAATATAGAAAGACGGCAGGGCAATCGGCCTGGGGTCTTGTGTTGGTCGGTAGTGGGCCACAAGAGGCGGAACTGCGGGCTCGGACTCAGGAGCTGCCCGACGTGGTGCTCGCAGGTTTCCAGCAGAAGGATACGCTGCCGCCCTATTTCGGACTTGCGTCCTGTTTGGTGCTTCCCAGCATCAGCGAACCGTGGGGCTTAGTGGTCAACGAGGCGATGGCGGCTGGGCTGGCGGTACTCGTGTCGCAACGTTGCGGGTGTGTGCCAGAACTCGTGCAGCATGGGGTGAACGGGTATGTGTGCGATCCGTTCGATACCGAGGCGATGGCGCGATTCCTGGGCATGATGTCGTCAGAAACCGCCGATGTGACCAAGATGGGCGAGGCATCTAAGCAGCTTGTCGCGTCGTTTACCCCGGAGACCTGGGCGCAGACCCTCGCCGACTGTGTTGAGCGAACGTTGGCATGGAAGCAAGGGAATATGGAAGAGAGGGCTTTAGGGGGGGGAAGTTCGGGAGTCTGGCCTCAGAAGCAGAGCGTTGGTTCACAAGTTCAAGACTGATGCGTGATCCCCGTGCCTTTCTTGAGAGTCGGGTCTTTGGCTGGAAACGTGGAGTTGCCGATGTCTGTTTCACTGCGCACGATTGTCTCTACTGGCCAGACCGGTATCCCTGGTCTTGATGAGGCTCCTGTCGGGAGAGTGCGGCGCGCGCTTGTCGATATCTTGGGTCCTCTTCGCGAGGCGTCCGGATATTCACTGTTGACGTTCGTTGGGCTTGTGCTCGGCTTTGCGCGTGAACTCACTGTTGCTTCCACGTTCGGCTTGAGTCCGCAACTCGATGTCTTTGTCGCGGTGATGACCCTTCAACTGTTCTTCGGTGCGCAGATCGGTAACGCGCTGGAGACGGTGTTCATTGCCCGTGTTGCGAAGGAGGGCGGAGCGATGACCGTCAGGCGGGAGGTAAAGCCTGCGCTGTGCGGTCTCTTACTTGTGAATCTCGGTGTCGTGCTGTTTCTGTTGGCGAGTGGGGGTCTTTTGGTGCAGGGCATCTTCCCACGCTTCGATGAGACACAAACGGCATTGGGTGTGCGGACACTCCATTTCTTGGCGCTTCCAATCGTGTTTGCTAGCACCGCGGGTTTGCTGCGAGGGGCGCTCTCAGTGCTGGGGGCCTTCGCCCCTGGATTTGTGGCTGGTTCGATCATCTCGGTCTGCTCCATCCTGTCCATTACGATCTGGTCCGAGCCGCTGGGTATCGACGCACTGACGCTGGGCGTGGCTGTGGGAAACCTCCTCGTCATGCTTCTGTTCGCTCTTCGGCTCCTCCGGCTGACGTCGTCCACACCCTCGGACTCTACGCCCTCTGCTCCCAAAGGGTGGTTTGTGCTCTGGGGAGCCGCAGGCACGATTCTGCTTGGCGAGCTGATGTACTCAGCCGTCGGATTGACTGAGCGAAGCCTTGCCTCTTGGTTACCGTCTGGTTCCATCGCCGGATTTTTCTATGCCAGCACAATCGTGTCCGTGCCGCTGTCGTTGCTGGTCATGCCGCTTACGACCATGACGTTTCCCCGGATGGTGAAGGCCTTTGGAGAGGACAAAATCGCCGGACGCGCAATGCTTAGGAAGCAAGCGATGCTTCTTCTCGGAGTCAGCTTCACGGTCGTGGCTCTCGTATCGTTCTTTGCGGAGCCGATTGTGGAACTGGTTTTCATGCGCGGAAAGTTTTCGCTTGAGCATGCCCTCTTCACCGCATCCATTCTGTCGATTACCGTCTGGGCGCTTCCCTTCATGAGCCTTGGCCGGGTGTTTCGCAATTCCTGTTACGCCCTGTCCGATTACCGCACGCCCATGGCAGGACTTATGGCGCAGTGGCTGGTTCTTGCCGCGCTCGGGGCGGCGCTGGTGCCGCTTGTCGGAGTGCAAGGGCTAGCGATCGCGATTGTGGCTGGTGAGGTCGTGACAAGCGTGATAATGGGAAGTCGATTAGCGATGCAACTGAGGTCCGCGTGACATTGCAACAGGAACAAGAAGTAGAGGACTTCGGCGATATCGCTCCACCGAAAACTTGGGTGGGCCTGGTATTGGGACTCTGGCTCAGCGGGGTCTTTGCGGCGTCCCTTCGAGGAAGGATGGAGGCAGGCCACGAGGGAACAACCTCTATTGTGCTTCTCGGCGTGGCTGTGTTGTGGCCGCTGCTGTATTTTGCGATGGGACGTTGCCGCTTTGTTCCCCAATCGATGCCGCTTGCGGCAACAGCAGGGGTGGTTCTCTTCGGAATGGCATCGGCTCTATCCAGTTTCATGAGCCCTGTTGCGCTCCTGTCGAGCGGTTATCTCGTGCTGACGCTGGCCGGCATCTGCATAGCATTGCAATTCAACTCCAATCTCGATGCCGGTCAATACGAAAGAGGATTGAAAATATTCGCTGTGCTGACGGCCTGCTTGCTCGTCGGGTTTGCCTGGTACGACTACGTGCCGGGGACTCGTCTCGGCAACGGCAAAGATATCCTGAACCCCAATACGATCGGTCTGGTATCCGTATCGGTATTCCTTGCGGCGATG
>CAYNDW010000561.1:0-4776 GCA_964395375.1 uncultured Cytophagia bacterium | reverse complement strand
CTTGCTGAGGTCCCCGCATTTCAACCTGCCTTTGGTGGGTCGTACCCTACGCTGTCTTTCGGAGGGAATCCGGCGACCAGAACCTCGATATCCGTGCCGCACACACTCCTGCCTGGGTGGAACAAAACACGCGGTAACAGTGTTGGAAAGGTTAAGAGAGAATCTTCGGTGGTTGAACAGAAAAACGGCACACCTGACTGGAATCTTGTTATGAAGTGGAGACCCCTCTCAGCCGTTGCCGAGCAGTATCGGGTTGCGGCAACGCGGCTTGTTCTAATGAGCACAGAACGAAAAAGTACGGTGGTTGTGGTGACAAGTTCGGTCAAAGGGGAGGGAAAGACTGCCACGGCTCTCAACGTGGGGTATGCGCTGGCCCATGATTTGGGAAAACGTACGCTTATGATTGACTGTGACTTTAAACAGCCAAGACTAAACGTCTATGCCGGGGTCAGTGCCGATCCAGGCCTTTCAGCAGTATTACAAGAGATTGGGAGTTCGATAGAGAGTTGTATCCATCAGATAGATGAATCCTCGTTATGGATTCTTCCGGCTGGGTCAATTTCGGCGCGCCCTGTCGAACTATTCAAAATCAAGAAACTGGAAGCTCTGCTGACGGAATTGCGAGAGCGGTTTGATTTTATCATTCTCGATGCGCCGCCGATCTTGCCCCTAGCAGATATGAACGTCTTCGCGAGCATGGGAGATATTCTCGCTCTAGTCATTCGGTCAGGAGAGACGCGGACAGATATTGTCCAAAAGGCACTCAAGGCCCTGAGGGCTACGAGCCAGACCGGTATTATTCTGACGGGTATTCAGGCGAACGAAACGCCCTACTATATGAGGGGTGAACATTATGCGGTTCCCAACAATCCCAAGCGTTGAAAAAACTGTGTGGAGGGAAAGGTTGCAACAACCAGAAGGCCTTAGGTCCGGGGCCTTCTCTAGACGCAGGATTGTCGTTCGCGGGATTGACGAGACGCCTCTTAGTCCTTGGAACTGGTAGCTCGAGTCCCAACTTGTTTCCTTGCTCGATTCCAAACGGATCAGTAAGGTCCAGGTCGTAAGTTACGTGGAGATCGGGGGCGGAGCACAACCACCCAATGGCTAGGCGCCGATTTGTTCTTCGGGCCGATCAATCAGTTGCTTGAAATAGGGTGACGCCATCAGGTGCACACAATGTACGTGTGCTTTGGGGGTCAACGGACAACGGTACCAGTACAAACGCTTCTTGATTGTAAGGACATGGGGATGGAGTTTACCGACGGGCATCATCTGTACGAAGAAAAGTCTGGGCGACTGTCCGTTGATCTCCTGCGTCCCAGCGCACTGATTTTTCGACAGGATTTCGCAGCCGAACTAGGGCGATGGTCTTGAAGCGAGTGTTGGATACGTTGGTAGTATGGCGGATTATGACAGCTTTCGTTATTTGTACTGGTGACAAGTCAGGACATCGCTAAAAAGGCGTTGAGAATGCTCAGCGGGAACAGCGATATTGTCGGGATTATTTTGACCCAAGTGGAAATAGAGCATGTTCCATATTTCATGTATGTAGCCGCCTATAGAAATGAATACAGCTAAAATGAATCATAACAAGTTTCCCGAAGAGATTATGCCGGCTGGCTGCCTTTTCCCAGACCAAGTGGGAGTGCCGCTGCGCATGGCAGGTTTTAAGAAACAGCTTCTTTTCCTTGGGACAGGGAAGTTGGCCGTTGATTTGTCCCACGTCATCGTATCGCGAAACCAGTGGTTGGTTAACATTGTCGGGTTTTTGGATGGGAAGGCCGAACGAGTCGGAGAACGGCTGGTCAATCAAGGCATCATCGGAACATATGATCAATTGACTCAGCTGGTCCGACAGCATTACGTGGATACGATCGTTGTGTGTCTAGATGATCGCCGCGCTATGCTGCCGGTTCAGTCGCTTCTTGATTGTAAGGCGATGGGATTGAACGTTGTTGACGGCCATCACCTGTTCGAACAGATGTCTGGACGTCTCTCGATCGATTCGCTCCGTCCGAGCGCATTAATTTTCTCGACAGGGTTTCGCCGCCGGTTACTGTCGCGGATAAGCAAAAGGTTCCTCGATGTGGTGGCGTCAGCGGTGGGACTGGTGCTGTTGACTCCTCTCTTTGTCTTCATCGCCGCATTGATTCGGCTGGACTCACATGGGCCGGTGTTTTACCGCCAGGTCCGAGTCGGGCTTCGAGGTCGCCCCTATATGATCTGGAAGTTTCGCTCGATGCGGCAAGATGCCGAGAAGTCTGGGCCTCGGTGGGCTCAAGCCAACGACCCGCGTATTTCACGCGTCGGGTGGTGGCTGCGTAAGACTCGTATCGATGAGTTTCCTCAGTTGATAAATGTGATCAGAGGAGAGATGAGTCTTGTTGGGCCGCGCCCGGAGCGACCGGTATTTGTGCAGGATTTGCGGAGGACGATCCCCTATTACGATATCCGGCATACGGTGAGACCCGGGGTGACGGGCTGGGCTCAAGTAAAGTTTCGCTACGGAGCTTCAGAGGAAGATTCCCACACAAAGCTGCAGTATGATTTGTACTATGTGAAAAATCTTTCATTTCTCCTTGACCTGAAAATCTTGGCGCACACGATTCGCGTCATGATGCTCGGGGAAGGCGCATATTGATGCGTTCGTACGAGCTCATTCAAGGGAAGCCGAGACATGTGTTGTCGTTCGATGTCGAGGAACATTTTCAGGTTGCGGCGTTCTGGTCGGTTGCGAGAAGGCGCGAGTGGGACCGGCTGACGAGCCGGGTTGAGTGTAATACCAGGAAAATTACTGATCTGTTATCGGAACATTCGACTAAGGCCACCTTTTTTGTTCTCGGATGGATAGCAGAACGGCATCCGGACTTAGTGAAAGATTTGGCGCAGCAGGGTCATGAGATTGCGTCGCATGGCTATGGACATGAACTTGTGCACACACAGACTCCCATGCAATTTCGAGAGGATGTCAGGCGGTCAAAACAAATCTTGGAAGATCTGATTGGTCGTCCAGTTGCGGGATACCGTGCACCAAGTTTCTCGATTACGTCTCGTACGGAATGGGCCATTCCTGTGTTGATCGAGGAAGGATATCGATATGATTCCAGTATCTATAACCGTTTCCGAAGTACACAGGGGAACACAGTGGCTAGGGCTGGAATATATCAGCTTAAAAGCGGGGCTGGGACAATTTGGGAGGTATCTCCGTCAACGATGAACGCCTGTGGGCTCCAGCTACCTGTCGCCGGGGGTGGATATTTTCGCTTCTTCCCTTACTCAGCATCAAAAGTGTTTCTGAAGAGTCTTGAGAAACAAGGATTTCAGCTTGTCATGTATCTCCATCCTTGGGAACTTGATCCTGAGCAGCCGCGGATGGATGGGCCAGTCCTTTCAAAGGTTCGTCATTATCTGAATCTCCGTAAGACGGAACAGCGTCTAAGGTGGTTACTAAATGATTTCTCATTTGCGCCCATCAATGAAGTCATTCGTCCTATTCGGGATATCTTTGAAGGACCGGGAGAGCGTTCTCACGCAGTGGTGTAACGAAGGGGGCGTCGTTCGTGCCGGTTCTAAATGGTGGAAGCAAACGATCCTCGTGAAGTAGTAGGGGGCATATGAACTTCTGGTACGCCGTGAATACAAAAACGCGTTGCGAAGCCATTGCGTGCGCCAGCCTTGCGCACCATGGCGTAGAAGTCTTTCTTCCGATGCTGAGGGAGCGGAAAGTGCTTCGAGGAGAGTGTCGTCCAACGACATCGCCCTTGTTCCCAAGATATCTTTTTGCAAAGTTTGACGTGTCGAGCCAGTTGCGGGCGGTGACCTATGCGAGAGGAGTCAAGGCTATCGTGACATTCGGCAGCGGCCCTTCCATTGTCGATGAGTCGATCATTCAAGCTATCCGGAGTCAGGCCAAAAATGGAGTCATTGAATTTTCCGAGGACCGATTTTCACCCGGTCAGATTGTGCGAATACAGGATGGGCCGCTGTGTGGGTTGGAAGCGGTCTTCGAAAAGAAGTTGGATGGGACCAGCCGAGCGGTGTTACTTCTGAAGGCCATGTCCTTTCAGGCGCGAGTCATAGTTGAGTCTCGATATGTCGTAAATATGTAAAATTCCTGGTGGCGGACACGGTAGCCTGTTAGGGTTTGTTTAAGAGTAGATAAGGTGCAGACCCCATATGTGTAATACCCACTGGTGGTGTTGGTCGTGGGGGAGTCTGCTTCAATGTACGAGATGAGTACTGGCGTGTGGCGCTGGAATGGCGGTAGCTTGTCAGCGAGAGGGTAACCCATGTACATACTTGGCATTTCCGCTTATTACCACGATAGCGCCGCTTGCTTAGTGCAGGACGGCGAGATTGTTGCGGCGGCACAAGAAGAACGGTTTACACGAAAGAAGCATGACCCGGGATTCCCGCGCCGAGCAGTTGAGTATTGTCTGACCCAAGCCGGGATTGGCATCAAAGATCTGAAATATGTCGTATTCTACGACAAGCCGCTCATTAAGTTTGAGCGATTGCTGGAAACCTACCTAGGATTCGCCCCCAAAGGAATCCAATCGTTCCTGTCAGCGATGCCTGTGTGGATGAAAGAAAAGCTCTTTCTGCGTACCTTGCTGAAAAAGGAAGTGCTGGCCTGTTCGAACGGCCTCGCCAAGTCAGAATTGCCGGAGCTTCTCTTCGGCGAACATCACGAGTCCCATGCCGCGTCGGCTTTTTATGCCTCACCATATGAACGGGCGGGTGTGCTGTGCATGGACGGGGTCGGGGAATGGGCGA
>CAYNDW010000560.1:0-4780 GCA_964395375.1 uncultured Cytophagia bacterium | reverse complement strand
GCAGTTTTCACAACTCAAAACTTCCACGTCGGTACGGCCTTGCGCGGTGATCGAGGTGGGCACACGCATAAAGCACCCGAGGCACGTGTCTTCTTTAACCGGCACAATCGCGCGTTTGTAGCGGCTGCGCAAACGCTCATAATTAGAGAGCAGTTGTTTCTTGATCGTCTGCACCAACTCCTTCCGCGCGCGCGTAAGCGTGGCCTCGCCCTCGGAATTGACTTCGAAACCCAAGGCTTTCACTTCTTCAATTTCTTTCAGCATAAGATCGAGGTCTTGGAGCGCGACCAAAAATTCGATTTGCGTTTTAATTTTTTCGGCCATAATTAGCTTTTGAGTAGTTGGGTAAATTCTGCGAAAGTGGTGACGTGGGTGAATTTTTCTCGTTCGGCGGAGTGACTCAAGACTTCGACCAGGCGGCCGAGCGTGGGGAGATACTTATTGTTCTGCTCTTGCGGTGGCGCGAGCACCATAAAAATGAGATGCACCGGCTTGCCATCCATTGCGCCCCAAGCGAGGCCGCGTTTGGAATAGCCGAAGGCGATCATCAAATTTTCGGCTGCGGTGGTTCGCCCATGCGGCAGCGCCACACCGTGATTAAGCGCCGTGCTTCCTAGCTCTTCCCGGCGTTTCACCATTTCCAAAACGATCGCACCGTTACGCACCAAACCCGCGGAGACCACACAATTGACCAACTCCTCCAGCGCCGCTTCTTTGGTGCGTGCCTGCAACGCCGGAAGGAACGTCGCTTCATTGAAATACGAAATCAGTTCTGCTTTTTCCATATGCGCTCAACAGACCTTACGTTAAAGGTTCCTCCATGAAGCCGCTATTTTTTTATGCCGGTGGTGCTCATGGCCTCATCAATCACCTCCCGCAGGGCGGGCACGAGAAAAACGTTTTGCAAATCCATTTGCGCCAACTCCCGCGCGAGAATTTTTATTTTTTGCGCGGCGCTCAAGTTGTTCTGCACGATCACCATCGGCTTTTCTTTGAGAATGCAATAGCCGCCGGAAAAATCGCCTTTCTCGTAGCGCACCTCGATCTGCAGGCTTTCAAAAATTTTTCCCAACCCCGAGAGGATCTCTTCTTCTTTCATGGCTCAGAGCAAATCCGTCATCTTTTTTCGTTTGAGCAACTCAACCAACTCTTTCACTTCTTGCGCGCGCTCGCGGGGGCAAATCAGCAATGCGCCTTCGCTTTCGACAATCACGAGATTATGCACACCGACGGTGGCGACGACTTTGTCTTTCACTTCGACCAAACAACCGGTCGATTCATAAAGCAGGTGATTGTCGTTATTCAGTGCGTTTTGATCTTTGTCTTTGTCCGAGAGTTTATAAACCTCGTCCCAACTGCCGATGTCGTTCCATTCAAAATTAGCAGGCAAGACCACCACCTCTTTCGCTTTCTCCATGACGCCGTAATCGATGGAGATGCTTTTGATTTGCTGATAGACGCGCCCGATGGTTTCGTGTTCATGCGCTTGCCCCAGCGCTTGATCGATTTCCCGCAAGCCATCGCTCAATTGCGGCAAATGCTCTTCAAACTGCTCCATGATCGTCGAGACGCGCCAAACGAACATGCCGCTGTTCCACAAAAAATCACCGCTCGCGAGAAAGCGTTGCGCCGTCTCTAAATTGGGCTTCTCGGCAAAAGCTTTGACCTTTTGCGCCTGGAGTGTGCCCTCGCCTAAAACTTCGTTACTGCGTTGAATGTAACCGTAACCCGTCGCTGGGAAAGTGGGAGGAATGCCGATGGTGATTAAAACTTTACGTTCGCTCGCGATTCTGCCGGAGGTGGCCAAGATCGCTCTAAAATTTTCGGCCGGCCCGATCAAATGATCCGCAGGCAGCACCACCATCACCTCGTCACCAAAACGCTTGCGCATGAAGAGCGCCGCGAGTCCGATACACGGCGCCGTGTTTTTGCCCCACGGCTCCACGATAATATTTTGCGCCGGGAGTTGCGGCACTTGCGCTAAAAGCGCTTCGCGTTGGCTCTCTTTACAAACGATAAAAATGCGCTCAGCAGAAATCAGCGGATTCAAACGGCGCACCGTGTTTTGCAACATGGTGCCTTCGCCGACGATTTGCAAAAGCTGCTTGGGATGACTCTCCCGGCTCTTAGGCCAAAAACGCGTGCCGGAACCTCCGGCCATAATCAATGCCATCATGCTACTGTCCTCGAGTTGCGGTCCAAAGTTGAAGTCCTAAACGAGTGCGTCCCAACCGGCTGCTGTGCGTGCGAGAAGAAAATGCTGCGGTGGAAGTGTGGCATCGGTCGGCGCGCTCACTCAAGTCATTCGGCTTTCATTCAGGTATGGCCTCATGCTTGAGCGTTTGATTTTGTAGAGAACAAACTTGTGTTTTCAAGTGCGCGCAATCTATACAAGAAGGCCTAAAAAATCAAGGATGATTTTGCCGTATTTTTGCGCCACATGCTAGTGAAAACAAATCATGCAGAGCGTAATAACGTTTTTAGCGAGGCCCACCTCACCTGCTTACGTTGTTGCCAAAGCGCGGCGAGCAATGCCGGCTCCCAAACCCGGCCTTGCAGCAGCGGCGGAATAACTTGCGCCGGAAGTTGCGCGAGCATCCGGATTTTTTCATTCCACTTATCGTCATCATACTGCGCGAGGCGACGATTGAGGCGCTGCGCCCATGAAAACATACGGCCATAACGCGCGCGCCAGGCTTTATCATAACGCGCGAGAAACCGCGCCTCAAAGTTTCCAGCATGATGCGCTTGCGCCGCCACCTCGCCCGCCAAACGTCCGAGTTCAATCGCAAAGCGAATGCCCTCGCCCAACAAGGTTGACACAAGCGCAGCCGCATCGCCCACCACGAGCAGGCCGTGCGCAGACGAGCGCGCCAATGGCGCAACGCTCGGAATCACGCCGCTGTGCATTTCAAGCCGTGCATGCGTTTCAAGCCCAAGCTCCTTCTCGGCATATTGCATCAAGCTCTGCAGCGCGTGATGCGCATCGCATGAAGTGTCGGGCCGAATCACGCCCACGCCCACGCGCACGCGCTCTTCGCCGTGCGGAAAAATCCAACCGTAGCCCGCGGGCCCGGCCATACTGCCAAACAGCAACGCAATCGTATCTTGCGGCCAGCGCGGTGACACGAGATCGACCTCCGCGCCCACGCCATGACGTTCGAACTCGCTGCGCAAATTCAATTGTCGTGCTAGCACGCCATTCACCCCCGTGGCATCAATCACCAGCGGCGCGAAAAAATCTCCGCGCGTGCGCACACGCAATCCCGCGGCAAGATTATTTTTAACTACCACGCTTTCAACTTGGCTTGCAGGAAAAATTTCCGCGCCGGCTTTGGCCGCCTGCGCCGCGAGATATTGATACAAACCGCGCACGTCAAGTATGCAACTCACCGGCTCCTCATAGCTGAATTCGGCCTGCGCTCGTGGCGCAAGAAAGCGCCCCGTGCGAATGGGATGCATGTAGCGCTCAGGAATTTCCAAATTGCGCAATTCTGCAATCCAACTGCCGCCGCTCGTATGCACCGGATATCCAATCTCATTGCTGCGCTCAAAGAGCGCCACTTGCAATCCCGCTCGGGCGGCGGCGTAAGCCGCGCTCAAGCCCGCCGGCCCGCCGCCGGCAATGAGCACGTCGTAATGCGTTTTCACCTCTGCTCCTATAACAAAAAAGCATCCGGAGCACGGATGCTTTCTTTGAAGATCAATTTCATTCTTCGCTCAGCCACGGCTTTGCCGTGGCTTTTGTTTATCAAAAAAAGAAAAAGCAAGCCACGGCCAAGCCGTGGCTGAACAAGTTCGCAGACGCATTTCACGCGGCGAGGCTTGCGTCCAAGCGCTCTTTAATTTTCTGCTTGGGCACTGCGCCAACGATTTGGTCAACCACTTTGCCGTTTTTGAAAATCAACAGCGCCGGGATGCTACGAATTCCAAATTGTCCGGCGAGCATGTTATAACTATCCACATCGAGCTTGGCGATTTTCGCCTTGCCCGCATATTCGCCGG
Source organism: uncultured Cytophagia bacterium (assembly GCA_964395375.1). Classification (GTDB taxonomy): domain Bacteria; phylum Zhuqueibacterota; class Zhuqueibacteria; order Zhuqueibacterales; family Zhuqueibacteraceae; genus JABWAN01. The sequence continues at coordinate 775 of CAYNDW010000560.1, read as the reverse complement.
CAAGCTCATGAATCGTGGGCGCGATCATTTTGCACGGGCCGCACCATTCCGCCCAAAAATCCACGAGCACGGGTTTATCGAATTGCAAAACTTCTTGCGCAAAATTGGCATCGTTCAAGACGACAGGCTGCGACATAAAAACTCCTTTCAGGTTATCAGAATAAAAACGAGGATTCAAATTTCATCTGCGCTAAAATAGAAAGCTTTCGGAGAAATCCAAACTCAAATTCCGCGATCTATTTCAAGGTTAATCTACAATATCCTTTCTTTGCTGTCATCCTGTAAGGACCTTCCCTCGTACTTGGCGCTCTTCCCAGCGCGAGGGAAGGTTTTTCCAGAATGACAACTCGGGAGAGGGCTACAGATCAACCCGCGACGAGTATGCCTTCTCTCTTTTCATTCATTCGTTTACTGCGCCGCTTTCGTGCGCCGCGCGATGTGCATCAAAATCGTGATCATCACATAAAGCAACACGGTTTGCAGCAGCACCAAAATTTGCCCCCACAGCGGAAGATACGGCAACAGCGCCGCGGCAAGCCCGATGCTGCTCGCCACCAAATAAATAAAGATCACCGCGCCGCGCTGGCTCATGCCGAAATCCACCAAGCGATGCGAGAAATGGCGGCGGTCGCCTTGAAAGATCGGACGCCCCTCGTTCACGCGAATGACGATCACCGAAAACGTATCGAAGATCGGAATGCTCAAAATCAACAGCGGCATGATCGCGGGCAAGAGATTCACGCTCTCCGGCACAACATAGCTGCTGGTGATCGAA
>CAYNDW010000559.1:3907-4782 GCA_964395375.1 uncultured Cytophagia bacterium | reverse complement strand
ATGAAAATCATTTCGAGCGCTTCTGGGAAGTTGCCGACCGCATCCGCAAGCAAGTCAAAGAAGCCGGCGGCCTTTCGGCAATGGAAATAGACCGCTTGGTCCGTGAATCGCGCGCACGGCGGCGAAAATCTCATGCGCTATGATTGCCGTTATTGACACGAACATTTTTATGGCCGCACGGCTGAACCCGCCCGGCGCGCCCGCTAAGATTCGGCGTCGCTGGCGGCAACGGCAATTTGAAATTTTGATCTCCGACGAGATTTTTGACGAATACTCGGACGTGCTCAAACATGCTCCGGCCATTTCAGAGATCGACGTCCAACTCTTATTGGATGAACTCCGATTTTTCGCGCAGCGTGTTACAATCAGCGGCATGCTGCACGCTTGCAAAGACCTCGAGGACGACAAGTTTCTCGAAACCGCGGTGACCGGCGGCGCCGACTTTCTAGTTACAAAAAACCTCAAACACTTTCCGCGCAAATCACATGAAGGGGTGCGCATTGTGAACGTGGCAAATTTTCTGAATGAACTTGAAAAAACTTTTATAGTCTGAGGTTCTTTAACCTCACCCAAACTCCGAAACTCTCCTTCCTCGACTTCCATCTTAATCTGCCTCAAAACGCGCTCTCTTCCACGCGGCGAATTTGCGCGAGCGCAGCGCGCGCCGCAGTGGTTAAATTATCATCCGCTTGCTCCACGAGAATTTGCGTCAAGCGCGTGGTCGCTGCTTGTACTTGCAATGTGCCGAGCGCGGTGATCGCATACTGTTGCAGCGTATACACCGGCGAGTTGGTCAGCTCGAGCAGCTTGCGATGGAGCTCGGCATCTTGCGGCGCACACGCGGCCCAGGCCGAAAGCGCGGCTTCGACCACGCC
>CAYNDW010000559.1:0-3897 GCA_964395375.1 uncultured Cytophagia bacterium | reverse complement strand
TAAGGCTTGATCGTCGCGACGAGCGCGGGCGAGGCGAGCCGTTGCCACGCGCGCAATCCCGCGATTTTAATTTCATCATTCCACGAAGCGCGGCTCATTTGCGCTTTGATAAAATCCGCTTCGAGTTTAGGATTGGCTTGCGCGACCGCGACCATTGCGGTCGCCACAACATCATTGTCCGCATCGCTCTTGATCACTTGCCGTAGCTTTTGCTCCGCCGTCGCCGTGCCGAACTGCGCAAGCGCGAGCACGGCGCCTTTGCGCACTTGATAAGCGCTCGTTCGCAAAGCTTGTGCGGCAACCGCTTCCGCGGCGCTCGTGCGCACTTTGCCCAAAAGCTTCGCAGCCTCGGCGCGCACGCCCCAAAAGCTGTTGCCCGCAATGATCTCCGACAAAGTTTTGAGCGTGAGCGGTGCCGTGGGATAACGCTCTGCCATTTCATTCATCGCCCACATGCGGCCCGAGAGCGCATCGTGCGCGGCTTGATAGGCCAACTCCTCGACTGCTTTATTAAAACGCAACTCGGCAACCAACTCGCCTTCGCCGTCGAAGCTCACCATGAGCGGCTTTTCCTCACACGGAAAAATAAAATTCTCACTCGCTTTATCAATCCAAATTTGCTCCTGCCACGTGCGCGCGCTCGTGGTGATGGTCACGTTTGCCGGCAACGTGAAAAGGTCTTGCCCTTGCACGTGCGCTTGCACTTGCGCCACAGAAAGCGCGAGCAGCTTGCGCTCCGGCATGAAGCGATAGCCGATTTCGAAAATCGGATGGCCGCCGCCGCCCGTGATCCAATCGCCAAAAAACCAATCGAGATTTTTGCCCACGGCTTCTTCGATGGCGATCTTCAAATCATGGCTCTCGACGTTTTCAAACTCGTGCTTGTGGAGATAGTAACTCAGCGCGCGGAAGAAATTCTCGTCGCCCAAAACTTTGCGCAGCATGTGCAATACGACCGCGCCTTTGAAATACGTGTGTTCGGTGTTGTAGATCGCATTGGCGTCATCGAAGTAATGATGTTCGAGCGGACGGATCATGTGTTGGTTGCGCACGAAGTCAAAGTATTGCCGCTTCGCGAACACGAGATCGAGGCCGAGCAAATCTTTGCCGGACGACTCTTCATCCCACAACATCATCAAATAACTCGCGAAGCTTTCATTCAGCCAAATGAAGCTGAGATTGCGGCACGTGAGCGTATTGCCGAACCAATGATGCGCCAGCTCGTGCGAGATGAGCGCCTCCGCGGTCCACGAGCTATAATAGGTATCAAACGTCACGTCGTTTTCAAGCGGGCCGTTGGGCGAGCGCAGCACGTTCGCGCGGTGGCCGGTCACACCCGTGTGCTCCATCGCGCCGATGGCGTAATCGGGAATCGCGAGTTGATCATACTTGTCCCACGGATAGCGGAAGTTGAAACGAGTGGAGAAAAATTCCACCATCTTCGTCGTGTTGCGAAACGTGAATGCGCCTTCGCTGAGTTTGCCGCGCGGCACCCAATAGCTCAATGGAATTTTTCCGAACGCGGGCGCAAGCTCGCCTTTTTCAAAATCGCCGACGTAGAGCGAGATGAGATAATTCGGATGCGGCAACTTTTGCAACCAATGAAACGTGCGCTCCCGCGCGCCATTGGCGCTGCTGCTCAACAGTTCGCCGTTCGAAATTGCGACATACGGCTCCGGCACGGTGACGAGCATTTCGGTGGCGAACCGGTCATTCACGTCGTTATAGATCGGGAGCCAGTTCGCATGCAAGCCGCCTTCGCCATAAGTCGTCACATAAAAAAGTTTGTCGTTCTGTTGATCGCGGCGAAAGTACATGCCGCCGTTGGGCTGCGCGTCATACTCCACGACCACGGTGAAAGTGTCTTGCGGCGTTTGCTTTTGAGGAAGCGTGAGGTCGAGCGTCGTGGCCGTCATGTGAAATGGCAAGCTGCGTTTGCTTTCGAGATGCGTCACGTTTTTCACGCTGAGATAAATGGCGTCGAGCGAGAAGGAGTTGAGCGGGCGCAGCGGGGTGAGTCGAATGGTGGATTTGCCGAAAATTTTACGGTTCTCGAAATCGAATTTGAACTCGCCTTTGTAATGCAGCAGGTCGTAACTGCGCTCGCGATTGGAGTGGTAACGTCCGGTGGGCATCTTCTGCGCGAATGCGGGGATTTGCATGAAGCTTAACACGGCCACAGCCAGGGCACAGCGTGAGACTTTTTTCATGAGGCGCTCCCGTGGGTTGATATTGCAATGCGCGAATCGATCAGCAGCGAAGGGTTTTATATGCAGTAATCTGTTGAGCGCGTCGAAGAATTGCAAGCGGTTTCTCGTGCTCTTCCCGCAAAAATGGAAGTCTCACGAAAATGAAAAGCTCTTTCGTGGCGATCCCATTTTCGTGGAAGAAAATTTTTTGGATTGCGATTTGACCGCGTTAGGGAGACGGAGGCGAGAATGGCGTCGGTGAGAAGTTGGGAATATGGATTCGGACCCGCTGAGAATTTTGCACTCGTGTTGTCGCCAACCTCCGCCTGCTGCTGTAAGCATCAGGCACTGGTGCGCGCAAGCAGCCGTGCAAAATTCCGGTAGTAAGTTGCGCTAGGCGAATGAGAGAACCAAACTCAGAGCGCAGACGCATGAAGCGCGGCGGCATAACCCGCGGCAAGGGTTTTCACGATTGAGCGCGGCGTGAGCACTCGTACGCTGTCGGCGCTCGTTGGCGCGAGACGATTGCCATATCCTTCTGCCTGCCACGCGCGCAAAAAATTTTGATAAACCAAATACGCTTTGCCATCCGCCAAAGTCACGAAACAACCATCCGGCAATGCGTTGAGTTTTTCAATGTAGGTTACTTTGCCGTGCGCGGCGTCAATTCTTTCGGCATGCAACTCGCGATCAATCGTCGTGGCCAAGGGTTTCGGGCCGTGCGCCAGTTCGGGATTGGCGCCGGCCCATAACGCGCGAAACGTTTCGAAGCGCGGGCGGGAGCATTCCGCGCAGGGGCGATGCCCCGCAGCAAGCGCCGTGGCTTCATCGAGAAAGAACAGTTCCGTGTATTGGCCGGGCGTCATAATGCCGTGGCGCCGCCCTTTGAACTCCAACACGCAAATGATCCAGCGCGCGCTTTGAAATTTTTTTATGATCTGCTGCCGCGGATTGTGCAAGCACCCGCGATTCCCCAGCAGCGTGCCGCGCGCGGGCGTCGCGATGATTTCGCCGAAGGGCGTGACGCGATTTTGTCTGGGCATTGTCGTTCAAGGTTGCAATGAGTTCAGTCGCGCGTTATGCTCGGAGGTCGCGACATTCAGCGCGTGCGTTTTTTCATCGCACCATAAATGTCGCGCTACGTGATAAGCGCTCACCGTCAGCTTTTAACGCAGGGTAGGTTAATTTTTCTCCGCCGGCAACGGGCTGGTGGTATCCAACACGACTTGCCATTGCGCATTCGCACCGCGTTTCCATACGCGCGCGTAGTAGCCTTGCTCCACCGCGATTGCGGAGTCTAGGTTTTTTTGCAGTGCATAGCTGCCATACGTGTAACCCAAATCGCCGGAGTGCGCGACCTCGGCATAGAGCGGCTCCCACGTTGGAACGTGAGTCGTCCGCGCGAAGAATTGCGCGATGGCCTTGTGCCCAAGAATCGGTTGCATGCCCCTGCGATGCACACGCGCGGTTGCGCTCAAATGTTGCGCAAACGCTTTGGCGATTCCATCTTTCTGCGCCGATTTCAAAAAAGCCTGTTCGGCCTGCAACAAGTTGGCGCGTTCGGTTTCGACGTTCACTTGCGCATTTGCCGCGTGCTTCTTTATTGCCGGCGCTGTTTTAGGTTCACGCGAGCCGGTGTATGGCTCCTTCGTCTCCGCGCCGCCGACGTCGAGCACGACTTTCCAACTGCCGTCGTCTTGCTTCTTCC
>CAYNDW010000558.1:0-4797 GCA_964395375.1 uncultured Cytophagia bacterium | reverse complement strand
GCTGGCCTCGCTTTCGCAGAAGAGCAGCTCTTTCACTTTGTTGCCGATCACTGCCACGCGGCGGCGATGCTGCAGGTCGTGTTCATTGATGAAGCGACCACCTTGCTCGGGAATGATGTTGCGCAGGTCGCCGTAGATCGGATAGATGCCGGTGACGAGAGGATTCGTGATATTCTCGCCCACGCGCACGGGCACGCCGCGACGGCTGTATTCCGGGCTGATCGCGCGAATCTCCGGAATTTGCGAGGCGAGCAGGCGCGCGTCGTCTTCCAAAAAGGAAAGGCCGCGCCCGATGCCGAAGCCCGCGAACGCTTTGGTAGTGCTGCCGGGAAACATGATTGCGATGCTCTCGCCGAGGCCGTGCATGTTGATCGCAAGCTGCTTTTTAAAGCCCATACCGAACGCGAGCAGCACGATGATGGCGACCGTGCCCCAAATAATGCCGAACACAGTAAGGAACGTGCGCAGCTTTTGTGCGCGCAAATCGCTCCAAAACTCTGCGAGGGTGGAGAAGAAGTGGCTCATTGGATTTTCTTCACGGGTTTCTCAAAAATTTCCGCGCCTTCGGCCAAGCCGGAAAGCACTTCGACGTTGATCGCGTCGCTCAAGCCGGTGACGATGATTTGCTCCTGCTCTTTTTTGTCCGGCCCTTCGATCTTCACAAATGCGGAATCATTGCGAAACGTGACCACGCGCTCAGGCACGGTGAGCACGCTGTCTTTTTTCTGAATGATGATGTTGGCGTTGGCGGAATAGCCCGCACGCAGCGTCGAGCCGTTGGCCGCGTCAATCGTGATTTCAATCGGAAACACTGTGGCGTTTTCTTTCTTCTCGGCTTTCAACGAAATCAAACGCAGCGTGCCTTTGATTTTGTCATTGGGCAGCGCGCCGATTTTGATTTCGACTTCCATGCCCTCGCGCAAGCGGCCCACGTCGATTTCATCCACCGTGCCTTTGAAGAGGAGGCGCTCCATGCTCGCCATGCGCATGAGCACCGTGCCTTCTTGGAAAGAAGAGAGCGGCGTGACCGGATCGCCGACTTCGACGGTCTTGCTCAACACGTAGCCTTCGATCGGCGCTTTGATCACGGTCTCAATCTCCGTCTTGCCGATTTTGATTTTGCCGGATTCAATCAACGCCAACTTCTCGCGCGCTATGTTAAGCTTTAATTCGGATTCTTGAAAACGGCGCTGCGAAGATTCGAATTCCTGGGTGGAAATTAATTTATTCGTGAGGAGAGATTGCTGGCGCGCGTTTTCTTTGGCGAGATTGTCAAGCTCGACTTGTGCGAGTTCGAGATTGCGTTTGGCTTCTGCGAGTTCGAGCGGCGTGGGATCGGGGCGCACTTCGAGCAGCGGATCGCCGATTTTGACATACGCGCCGACGCCCGCAAAAATTTTCTGCACCACGCCCGTGACTTTCGACTTCACGGAGATTTCATTCTCCGGCTCGATGGTGCCCACGGCGAGCGCTTTATCAACAAGATTGGCGCGCGCGGCTTTCACTTTCGGCAAAGCGTTTTTAGCATCATCGCTCGAATTGCCCAAAAAGAAAAAGCCCGCGGCCGCAACAGCCGCGAGCGCTAAAACTGAAACGATAATTTTCTTTTTCATGTTATTCCTTCCTCTGAGTGGAGTCGCATTCAGTTGGCCTACTCAATAAAAGCGGCTCCCAATACGAGCAGTAGATTTGAATGTTTCAGCCTGAGGTTCAATCTTCAGCCTCGGTTTGGCCGCGGCTTCTCATGAATAAAGTCTGGGCCAATCAATAACGCCTCCGATAAAGCCGCATCAACTCGATAAAACTATGACCAAGCCATGGTTGAACAGAGACGCCATTCAAGAAGACAAAGCCACGGTCAAACCATGGCTGAATGGTTATGTTTCGTCGAATGAGCCGTTGGGTTGGACAAGGTGCTGAAAGGAAAGGTTGCGGCGGGAAAATAAAATTCCGCATCAGTCGAGCGGGTTGATCACTTGCAAAAAATCGAAGCCTTTGAAGTCGTCAACGTTGACCGTGTAAAGCCCCTCCACGCGATTGTCTTTGAGCGTCGCCGCGAGAGCGACGTCGAAAACCTTCTTTCGCGTCGTCGTAATTTCCAGCAAGCCGAGTAAGGTTTGGAGCTGCGTGGGCTTGGGGAAGATGATTGGCGCTTGAACTACTTCGGCATAATCTCGAATAATTTCGACCGCTTCCGATAGAGAGATGGAATGCTCGATAGTTTTTCTGGTGATGACGTTGACAAACTCGACGCAAACTTGGAGCGGAATTCCGACGATGTGATGCCCGTTTCGCTCGCCGCTTTGTCTGATAACGCGCTCGACAAAATCCGCTGCCTCTTGATAGCGTGGCGAATCAAGATTGTGAGCATACACCAGTATGTTCGTGTCGATGGCGAACATTACAGTCCTCGTTCAGAGTATAATTCATCGCGATCGACATGAACGTCGCTGCCAAGATGAAACGCTTTAACCTTGAACTCACGGCGGCGGCGGCGAATTTCTTCGCGGTGCGCTTCTTCCTCTTCGTTGGATTTTCCGGAAAGCGGCGCTTCGGTTTTGAGGGATTGCACGAGCGCTTCCAACAAAGACAGCTTTTCGGCGAGAGACAAGCTCTCCATCTGCGACATGAGCTCTGGTGTTGACATGATGAGGCTCCTAATATTTGGGATTGGATTCGATGGCGGCAAAATAGGATGATTCTGTTCGAAAATCAACCGCTAAAACCGCGATTACATTTCAATCCAACTTCCTTGCCCGTAAGAGTTGGATGAACGTATCGCTCACCGTGTGCTCTTGTGGGGCAATGATGGAACGCTTACGCCCGTTGCACTATCAGCCACTCACCCCGTCCCGCACTCATTAGTTTATGGAGTCGGGGCGGGACAAGGGGCGGAGACTACTTTTGCCCGGAAGGATGATGGAAAAAAGAAAATTGTGAATTACTCAAAATGTGTTAGATTACCCGTGGTATGCAGTAGGCGTGAATCTAAAAAAATCCTGTGGAGACCTCGACATGAATCAACTCACAATGATTTATTGGAAAGAAAAAAAGTTCTGGCTCGGAAAGCTGCGCGAGCACCCTGAAATCATGACGCAAGGCAAAACACTGAAAGAATTGGAAGAGAATATCAAAGACGCCTATCGCTTGATGGTTTTGGAGGAAGTGCCGGAAGAGTATCAAACCAAAGCCATTTTGATATGAAGCGCAAGGAATTGATTCGACAACTCGAACAAGCCGGATGTAGATTGCATCGACACGGCGCGAGACATGATGTTTATATCAACCCGGCCACGGGCCAAAAGCAACCCGTTCCAAGGCATACTGAAATTGACGAGCCTCTAGCCAAACACATCAAAAAATACCTTGGCGTCTCATAATCGAGTTGGAATATTGAGTGGTGGAGTTCCTTCGCAACGGCGCCCTTCGCGCCCTTTTTCCCCCAAGAGCATGTTTCTCTCCATTATCATCCCGGCATATAACGAACGCCGCAAGATTGCACGCGACATTGCGGCGGCGGCGCAATTCCTCGCGCAAGAACGCATGCTCGGCGAAATCATCGTCGTGGATGACGGCAGCGAGGATGACACCGCAACCATTGCCGGCAACGTGAGCATACCGGCTTCGACAACATTGCGCGTCATCCGCAACGCGCAACATCGCGGCAAAGGCTTCGCGGTGCGCTGCGGCATGCTGCAAGCACGCGCACCGTACGTGCTGTTTGCCGATAGCGGTTTGCCCGTGCCCTATGACCATGCGTTGCTCGGATTAGAACTTTTGCAAAACGGAAGCTGCGAACTCGCGCATGCCTCGCGCCGATTGCCGGAAAGCATCATTCACCGCGCGCAACCGTGGCAACGACGACTCTTCTCCACGTTTTTTCGCCGGCTTATTATTCTGTTCATGAAAATCCCGTCGCGTTTGAGCGATACGCAATGCGGCTTCAAGCTCTATCGCGGCGAAGTGGCGCGCGAGCTTTATGCGCCATGCTTCACGGAGGGCTTTATGTTCGATATCGAGATCATTCTGCGCGCGCTGCAAAGCGGCTATCGCATTGCCGAGTTTCCGGTGGAATGGACGTGCGATCCCGACAGCCGTTTGTCCGTCGCGCGGAGCCCGTGGCATATTGTGCGAGAGTTGCTTGCGATCAAAGCGAAGCTCGGCTCCGATTCTGTTTCGCGCTATAATTTTGAATTCTAAAGACGAGCCGGAACCAAAAAGATGAACACGGAGCAAACAGAGTCAACAGAGAAGGTCATGTATGGAAAATTCTTTTAGTTTTGTAAGCTCCGTTTACTCTGTTTGCTCCGCGTGAAAAATCTTTGCTTTTTTTTTGCAACGAGTGAACTTTTAATGGAATACACACGCCGATGATCTTTTTTTAGAACCCATGCTGCGCTTCCGCGCTATGCCGCTTGCACTGCTTCCTCTTTTCCGAATCTCAAAAACTTCTCCGCCGTCTCTTCGCCGCCGGCTTCCATAAAGCCGAGCATGGCCCACGTGTCTGCATGCGCCGCGCAATACTGCTCCACTTCTTCCGCGCTCATAATCATAAACGCCGTGGACACGCCGTCGCTCATCGCAGCCGTTAGCGTCGCAGCCCACGCCGCGCGCGGCCCGGCAACGGGATGCGCAGTGCGCGGATCAATAATGTGTCGGCCTTTCATCAAGCCCGAGCCGCTCACCGCGTAATCGCGCAACACGAGCGTGGTTATCGTTTGCGCGTGATTCCAGGGGTTGTTGATCGCAATCGGCCAGCCGCTCATGCCTGCGAACGGCGCGCCCATCGCGAAGATG
>CAYNDW010000557.1:0-4798 GCA_964395375.1 uncultured Cytophagia bacterium | reverse complement strand
TTACCGATTTTCGTGAAGGCAAAATACTCGTCGTCGTTGATGATGAAGATCGCGAAAACGAAGGTGATTTTTTCTGCGCCGCGGAAAAAGTTACGCCGCAGCATATCAACTTCATGGCCAAACACGGACGCGGTTTGATTTGTGTTTCGATGACGGCTGCTCGCTTGAATGAACTCGATCTGCACATGATGGTCGCGGAAAACACGGCCACACTCGGCACCAACTTCACGGTATCGGTGGACGCCAAGCACAAAACCTCCACCGGCATTTCTGCGCATGACCGCTCCGAAACCATTCGCCAATTGCTCGCGCCGGAAACGCGGCCGAGTGATCTCGCGCGACCGGGCCACATCTTTCCGTTGCGCGCGCAAGAAGGCGGCGTGCTTACGCGCGCGGGGCATACCGAAGCCGTGGTCGATCTCGCCCGCATCGCCGGACTTTATCCCGCGGGCGTGTTGTGCGAAATTATGGATGAAGACGGCAGCATGGCGCGCGTGCCGAAATTGATGCTCCTCGCGCGCGAGCACAATCTCAAAATCATCACCATTTGTGATCTCATCGAGTTCCGCCGCCGCAAAGAGAAGTTGGTGCGCCGCGTGGCCTCGACGCGCTTGCCGAGCCGCTACGGCGAATTCATGTTGCACGTTTATGAAAGCGACATCGAAGACAATCATCACATCGCGATTGTGAAAGGCGAACTTTCCGCGGGCGAGCCGGCGTTGGTGCGCGTGCATTCGCAATGCCTCACCGGCGATATTCTCGGCTCGCTGCGCTGCGATTGCGGGGAGCAGCTCGCGCACGCGCTCACGCGTATCGAACAAGAGGGGCACGGCGTTTTGCTTTATATGCGGCAAGAGGGAAGAGGCATTGGCCTTGCGAACAAAGTGAAAGCCTATGCGTTGCAAGACCAAGGCAAGGACACGGTGGAAGCGAACGAAGCGCTCGGCTTCAAAGCGGACTTGCGGCATTATGGCATCGGCGCGCAGATTTTGTATGATCTCGGCATTCGCAAAATTCGTTTGCTCACGAACAATCCCAAGAAAATTGTCGGCCTCGAAGGCTACGGCCTCGAAGTGGTCGAACGCGTACCGATTGAGATTGCCGCGAATCCCGCGAATCTGCGTTATCTCGAAACCAAACGCGACAAGCTGGGGCATTTGATTTTGGAGGAGAGCGATAACTGACATGTGGGCGCAAGACACCTCCAAACAACCCGTGAAGCTGCATTCGTTTCGCCTCGCCTTTGTGATGGTACTGGGCCTCGCCACGATATTGTTGTTCCTCTTCGCCGAGTTCGCGACGCGATTGCTGTGGGGCGATGAGATTCACGTGCAATACACCACGCGCGCGCTGTTCAATAAAAACTTTTATTCCGCCAACACCAATGGCTGGACGCCGAATGCGATGGGCATGTGCGCCGGCAAAACCGTGCGCATCAACGCGCTCGGCTTGCGCGGGCCGGAAATCGCTTTGCATTCCAACCAAGAAAAGATTTTGCTGTTGGGCGACTCCGTGCTGTTCGGGCCGGCGGTGGAGGAAGGCGAAACCATTGCTGAAATCTTGCGCGCCAACACGCAAGAGTGCATCATCAACACCGCGGTAATCGGCCTCAACTCTTCCAGTTATGTCGAGGTCTTGCAGTACTGGCTGCAAAAAACGAAACCGCGCCGCGTGCTCGTGTTTTTTTGTTTGAATGATGCGCAAAACGATACTTCGTTCGTGCAAGATTTCTCGCTCGCGAATGAGTTCAGTCGCGCGTTGGCGCAACTGCGTTCGCGCTCGAAATTTTACATGCTGCTGAAAAACGCGATTTCGGATCGCAGCAAAGTTTATTTTGAAAACGATCGGCGCTTTTATCAACCCGAACAGCCGCAGTTTGAACAAACACTCAAAGACTTCGCCGCTTTGCAGCAGCTTTGCGCCGCGAACGAAGTTGCTCTCGACGTTGTACTGTTGCCCTATGAATACCAACTCCGCAACTTCGCGCAAGCAGGCATTTGGTTGCCGCAGGAGTTGTTGCAAGCGCAGCTTCGCGCGCAGGGAATAAATTGCCTTGCAATTGATTTCAGCAGTTTCTATGGTAGCCGCGCGAAGGAGCTTTACCTTTATGCGGATGGCATTCATCTTTCGAAGCGCGGGCATCAACTCGTCGCGGAGCAGTTGGAAAGCTATCTGATTCCAATGAGCAATTTCAGCACAAAGTCTTATTAGCTGGAATCCTCTTCGGCTCACATATTGTATGTCATTCAGACGGAATCTTTTTACTCACGGGACATGGTGCCGGCGCTTAAAAAGATTCCTTCGGAATGACAACGTTTGAGGTGTGAAGCGTAATCTGTTTTTGTGCATCGAGTAATAAACATCCTGAATTTTTCTGTATGGACAAGTGCTCAGCGATCTCGTTTAGTCGGGGCTGCACCGTTAGCGTTAAACTTAACCAATAAAAATCTATGCCCACCTTCGAAGGTCAACTCAACGCATCGAACAAAAAATTTGCGCTTGTTGTGAGCCGCTTCAATAGTTTTATCTGCGAACAGCTCTTGCTTGGTGCGCGTGATGGTTTGCTCCGTCACGGCGCACGTGAAGAAGACTTGAGCGTGTATCGCGTGCCCGGCTCGTATGAAATTCCGCTGGTCGCTTCCAAGCTTGCAGCCGCGCAACGCTTTGATGCGGTGATTTGCCTCGGCGTGCTCATTCGCGGAGCCACGCCGCATTTCGATCACATCGCTGGTTTCGTTTCAAAATCTCTCGGTGAGATTGGTTTGAAGACCGGCGTGCCCGTGATCTTCGGCGTGCTCACGACGGATACGATTGAGCAAGCCATCGAACGCGCAGGCACGAAGGCCGGCAACAAAGGCTGGGACGCCGCGCTCGCTGCGATTGAGCTGGCGAATTTGCTGCCGCAGATTGAAACTTAAAAGCTTTGTAAATCGACAATTGAAAATTTTCAATTTTAAATTTGAAATCAACTCACCAGAGAAAAGCTTTTGCTTTTATGAACAAAACTTTGCTTTCGCTTACCGCCATGTTGTGCTCCGCTGTTTCTGCTTTCGCGCAATCCGTCCCCGGACTCGACCTCTCGCCGCAACTCTGGGAATCTTTCACAAATATGCGCACGGTGCGCTCGCTCAAAACCAACGCGCAAGGGGTGTGGGCTGCGACCGGTGGCGGCGTGTTGTTTTGGGATCAAGCAAACCAAGCTTTCAAAACTTATAAGAACACCGACGGCGTGAGTCAAAACGATGCGCGGGTGATTGGCTTTGATCGTCTCGACCGCGTGTGGATCGGTTTTTCGAACGGCGCGATTGACGTGTTTGATCCGGCGAACAACACGTACAAAAAGATCAACGAGTTTAAAGACAACGGCGTCGCGGTTTTGGATTTCTTTGCGGTGGGCGATTCGATGTATCTTTCCACCAGCGTGGGCGTGAGCCTTTATCTCGTCCAACGTGATGAAGTGAAAGAGACCTATCGTAATTTCGGCGGCGTGATTCAAAGCGACACCGTGCGCAGCATTTTGGTTGATAACCGCATTCTTTGGGCGGCAACGAATAGCGGCGCAGCACGCACTTCTTTAACCTTGCCCAATTTGCAAGCGCCGGAAAGTTGGACGATCTACACCACTTCGAACGGTCTGCCTTCAAATCGCGTTTTAAGTTTCGCGCGTTTTCAGGGACGCACCATTGCCGTTTGTTCGAATGGTATCGCGCGGTTTGTGAACAATAGATGGGAGAGCATTTCCGGTAATCTTGCGGGCCTTGTTTTCAAGCAAGCGCAAAGTGTGAGCGCGAATGGCGTGGAAACATTCTATATCGCCACGGCGAACGGTATCTATTCCGGCACGACGCCCGGCGTGTGGCAGCCCGTAGGCAACGACATTGCTCAAATCACCGGCTTGACGATTGACGCGCGCAACGTGGTGTGGGCGGGAACTTCGAACAAAGGTTTGTTTGAATATAATTCCTCGAGCAACAATTGGAACGCGCGCGAGCCGGATGGCCCCGCAGCGAATAGCATCACCTCGATTCAAGTGGATGACAACGGCAATGTGTGGTGTACTTCGGGTTTGGCAGATCAAGCCGTGGGCTTCATGATTTATGACGGCCTCCGCTGGTATAACTATGGCCCGGCGAATAGCCCGTTCATCCACGACGATTGCCGCGACATCGAGTTTTTACAAAACGGCGAACGCTGGATCGCAACGTTCGGACGCGGTATTACTGTGGTCAAAGGGGAAGTGGGCAATTTGCAGTTCTCGCGCTTGGATCAAACCAATAGCGGTTTGGTGGGCATCTCCGGGGACCCGCGCTTTGTGCCCGTGACGCAGATTAAGCAAGACGACGCCGGCAATGTGTGGGTGTGCAATTACTCCGCGAGCAACGGCAACGCGCTGGCGGTTTATTCCGCGGAAGGCAATTGGCGCGGCATCTCTTCGAGCTTATTGCAGATCAGTTCGAATCTCGTCGCATTGGAAATCGAGAAGTCGGAAACCACGGATCGCATTTGGGTGGGTACGAATACCGAGCCGGGTGGCAGCCCGGGCGTGAGTGTGTTTGATCATCGCGGCACGGTGGATAACACAAGCGACGACGTGCATGCGGGCACATTGAAAGGCGAAGACGGCCTGCGCAGCGTTGACGTTCGCGCGATCGCGCAAGATCGCGATAAGGAAATGTGGATCGGCACCGCGGAGGGTTTGTACTTTCTTTTTTCCGGCATTGCGCGCGAACGCATTTGCACGAATATCGACGGCACGTTGAGTTGTTTGATCAACGAAAATGTGCGCATGGTGAAAGTC
>CAYNDW010000556.1:0-4801 GCA_964395375.1 uncultured Cytophagia bacterium | reverse complement strand
TGCCGAATCTCACCTGGCGCGTGACGGACGGCGTGCATCTCGAACAGTTCGAAGCGCGCGCCAGTTATGACCTCGTGATTTCGGATCAAGTGCTCGAACACTTTCATCCGGAGGATATTGCGGCGCACTTGCGCGGCGTGCATGAAATTCTTAAACCAAACGGCCGCTACATTTTCAGCACGCCGCATCGTTATAGCGGCCCGCATGACGTCTCGCGCGTGTTCAAATGCGCGCGGCCGTGCGGCATGCACTTGCAAGAATACACCTATCGGGAATTTGCGCGCGCGCTGCGGCAAGCCGGATTCACGCGCCTAACGTATGCTTTCATGCCCGGAAGGAATGCGGCGAGAAATAACTGGCAGGGAAAATTCTATCTCGGAGTTTTGCTCTTCACGGAAACGTTGTTGGCGTGCGTGCCCACGCACTCGGCGCGACGCTGGTGCGCTCAGGCTCTGCGCAAGCTGGGATTGTTCTCGCACGGCATTTCTTTAAGCGCGAAAAAAGTGTGAAGCGCTCGCGGTTTTTTTGAGCGCAACTCAACTCAGCAAGGCGCATGTAATTTGTCATGCCGGAGGATTTTTTTTACTCGCTTGAGTGCTATCCCGGAGTGATGATTTCGTCCAGCACTAGAAAAGATTTCTTCTGAAGGACATCGCCCATGGCGCCATAAATTAATCCGTTGTTGGCGAACACGTTGCATGCCCGCGCTCAGTTAAATCCCACGCCCTTTGTGCTCAACTTAATCCGGCAGAGATACATGTCCGCGGTGATATAAAGCACCGAACCGTCATCGCCGAATTTGCAATTGGCCGTGGCCTCGCCCGTGTCGATTGTGCCGAGGTGTTTGCCGCTCGGGCTGATCACGACCACGCCGCCTGGCCCGGTCGCGAATAGGTTGCCGGCTTGATCAACCGCGAGGCCATCGGGCAAACCTTTCTTGCCTTGCTTCACCCACGGCGTAGCATCGAACAAAACGCGGCTCTTGCCCAATGTGCCGTCTGCCAAAACTTCAAACGCAAACCACACGGCTTTGGCGGGATCGGATTGCGCGACGTATAAAGTTTTTTCATCCGGCGAAAAGGCGATGCCGTTAGGGAAAGTGGTTTCGCGCGTGAGCAGTGTGACCTCTCCGCTCGGGGTGACGCGATACACGCCGTTGAACTCAAGCTGCTTGTTCGGATCTTGATTCAAGCCTTTGAGGCCATAAGGCGGGTCGGTGAAATAAAGATCGCCGTTCGATTTGAACACGAGATCGTTCGGACTGTTGAAGCGCTTGCCTTGATAATTGTTCGCGAGCAGCTTCTTGGTAAAATTTTTCTCCAGCAATTGGCTCACGCAGCGGTTGCCGTGATCGCACATCGTCAACACGCCGTTCGCGTCGAGGGTCAAACCGTTCGTCCCTAGCTCCAGGCCCGGGGGATTCTCTCCGCTAAAGCCCGAGGGCCGCAGAAACACGCTCACGCCTTCGCCTTCTTTCCATTTGTAAATCGTATTCTGCGGCACGTCCGAGAACAGCAGATAATTTCCGCGCGCCACCCAAATCGGGCCTTCGGACCATTCGAAACCTTCCGCGAGTTTTTCAATCACCGCCGGCCTGGGTACGAGTTGATCGAGCTGTGCGTCGATACGATGAATCGTGCCGAGCGTCTGCGCGGCGACGAAAGAGGTTTGCGTCGTGATCATGAACGTGGCAGAGACAATGAATCTGACAAAGAAGAGCTTGTTCATAGTTTGGCTCGCGCGGAGGTGAATGAGGTTGAATGGTGTTGCTTGGGATGAGTATGGAGGAGCACACTTGTTTGCAATGTCTTCCTGGAATGACCTGCCCTGACGTTAGGTCATTGGTTCATGAAAGTTAGAAAAAAATTCTAACTTTATTGAACAGGAGAAAGCAGAGAAAACAGAGAAAAAATTCTCCGTTTTCTCTGTTCTCTCTTGTGGTTCTTTATCGAACTCAAGCCGCCCGAAAGGCTGCGGTTTTCAGCTTGTCTGAAAATCCGCTGTAGTTTGTTACAAGTTCAATCGCTGCAAAAAAAAACCTTTCACGCAGAGCCGCAGAGCCGCAGAGCCGCAAAGAACCCGCAAAGAAAAGCTTTGCGGGTTCTTTGCGCCTTCGCGGCTTTGCGTGAGGCTTTTGGGGGGTTCCGGCTCGTTCGGCTTATGAATCATCTCAAAATTAGATGAGTCTCAAGCGCTAGGGAAGGTCCTTTCCGGATGACAAATTGAGGGAGAGGGAAAGCGACAAACCACCTATCGCCCTTGCCCGCCGTTGTCGCCCGGCAACGTGCTTAATTCCAAATCCACGGCGCTGTCTTTTTCCACCACGGAATTGGGAGAAGGCATTTGGCGAATCACCGTGTCGGGCAATAAATCCGGCGCGATCGTGTAGGTGATTTGTCCCACGCGCAAGCCTGCTTCTTTAATGCGCTTCAAAGCATCATTGAAGATGCGCCCTTCCAGCGCGGGCACGATGAATTGCGAAGGCTCGCCACCGCTGCTAATGGTGATATTCACGCGCGTGTTCGTCGTGACTTCGGCATTGGGCGGAACCGACTGCCGCATCACTTCACCCGGCAAATACGTGCTCGAAAAATCTTGCTCAATCGCGCCTAGTTCCAAACGGTGATTGCGCAAGATCAACTCCGCGTCACGCGGCGAACGCCCAATGAGATTGGGCATCAGCACGCGCTTTTCACCTCGGCTCACCACGACATACACCCGGCGCCCCGGTTTCACCCTCGTATGGGGCGGCGGATTTTGTTCGATCACATAGCCGTTCGGATATTCCTTGCTATAGCGCTCTTCTTCTTTAATCAACAGCAGGCCCGCCTCATGCAGAGGCCGTATCGCGTCTTCATATCGCATGGTGGTGACGTTGGGCATCTCGACTTCGTCGCCGTGGCGCGTGTAAAGCGGCATCACGATCCAATCCATGATCAAGACGCCGGCCATGGCGATGAGGGCAAGCAGGCCAAGGATGCGTGCGATGTGATGTTGCGAAAGCGCGAGCAGCAAGCGGCGTAGACGCGCAAAACGCAAAGACCGTGAAGATGATATTTCGGTGGGCATGGTGGCTCTACTCGGATATTTTTTTAAGCTGCGCCGCGAAGCTGCCGTCCATCTTATGATGTTGCGGCGAGGTGCGAACGAAGCCGTGGTGATCACAAAAACGCGCGGGCACGAATTGTTGCGCCGGTTGCAACGCGAAGCTCGAATGTTGGCGTAGAAACCAGGCAATGATCTCTTCGTTTTCTTCCGGCTCCATGGTGCAGGTGCTATAAACCAAACGCCCGCCGATTTTCACCAACCGCGCGGCGTTGGTCAAGATTTCCTTTTGCAACGCGGCGAGCGCGGGAATATCCTCGGCTTGGCGGCGCCAGCGCAAATCGCTCCGGCGCGCGAGCACACCCAAGCCGGAGCAAGGCGCATCGACCAGCACGAGCTCCGCGGGCGGCGCGGCGAAATGTCGCGCATCGCTCACCACGAGTTGCACGGGCAAATGCAAACGCGCCGCGGATTGTTTGACCAACTGCAATCTAGCAAAACTACGATCCACTGCAATGATTTTTCCGTCCGTAAGAAATTCCGCCAGGTGCAGCGTCTTGCCCCCCGGCGCGGCGCAGAGATCGTAAATCGTATCCGCGGGCTGCGGCGCGGCGAGCGCGGCCACTAAGCTCGCGCTCGCGTCTTGCACGGTGCAAATGCCTTGTTGAAAAGTTTTTAGTTTGGTGATGCGATCGAGATGCGGGACATTATAAACGTGGGGCAAATTTGGAATCGCGGTCGCGGTGAGTTGCAGCGCCACGATCTCTTCGAAGAAGGCTTCGGCATTTTTGCGCGGACGCACCACGCGCAACGTCATCGGCGGAATTTCATTGAAGGCCTCGGCGAGCGCCAACACTTCTTCCGGCTCATGGCGTGAAAGCCAACGTTGCACGAGCCATGCGGGATAACTCAAGTAGGCCGCGAGGCGCGCCAAGTTTTGCGGTTGCAACAGCGTGGCAGGCGGAGGCCAAACATAGGGTTGGCGCTGGGCATTGCGCAAAACGGCATTCACCAAGCGCGCGTACTGCTCGCCGAATTTTTCGCGCGCAAACGCCACGGCTTCATTGAGCACGGCATAGACGGGCACGCGGTCCATGTGGCGCATTTGAAACAAGGCGGCGCGCAGAATGTTTTTGAGCAGGGGCCGCGCGGTGGCGTAATTCTGGCGAAAAAACTCCTCGAGCTCGGCGTCCAAACGCGCGCGCCAACGCATGGTGCCGTTCGCGAGCGCGGTCACGAGCGCGCGATCCTTTGCCGTAAGCGGAGATCGCGCCAGGCGTTGTTCGAGAATTTGATCGAGATAAAGCGCGCCGCTTTCCGCTTCGGTGAGAATTTCACAGGCGAGGGCGCGGGCGGAAAGAGGAGAAGCGGATTTGTGTGGCTCTTGCTTTGAAGCCATTTGCTAGCTGCTTGAGTTTAGGTTGGGCTGGACATGCGCTCGCGCTTCTCCGAGATGTACAGATGATGACGCAGAGCAGGATGAATGAAGTAATCATTGTAGGCTAGCGGGTTGATCGAAGGATCGTCATAGTAATAGAAAAAATGCGCGCCGCCGCGATGTTTGACGCCGGCACGGCCTTGACGCTTTATGCCGATCACACCCCATTGAAAAAGCCAGCGCAGAAGCTGTGTCGGCTGTAACGTTAGGTTGCGCGCTTCGATGAAATGCTTCAAATGCTCTCGCAGTTCTGCCTGTGAGCGCTTGTGCAAAGTGCTTGAAAAAGAATCCAACAAATCTTTGATGTAGGGGAATTGA
>CAYNDW010000555.1:0-4816 GCA_964395375.1 uncultured Cytophagia bacterium | reverse complement strand
CATCAATACGGGTTGCAATATTTCTGAAGCGCCGCGCATTACTGTACCTTCTTGCCAAATTTGTAAAACAAACTCGGCACCACGATCATATTCAGCGCCGTTGAAGATAACAAGCCGCCGAGAATGACGAGCGCCATCGGCGTTTGAATTTCTTTGCCGGGTTCGCCGCCGCCGAGCGCCAATGGAATCAGGCCGAGTCCCGCTGCGAGCGCGGTCATGAGAATTGGATTCAATCTTTCTAATGAGCCTTGCACAATGGCTTCGCGGAAGGGTTTGCCTTCGGCGAGAAGATGCTGGTAATGTGCGATCATCAAAATGCCGTTGCGCGTGGCGATGCCGAAAAGCGTGATGAAGCCGACGAGCGAGGCGACGCTGATGATGCCGCTGGTGAAGAACACTGCCCAGATGCCACCAATGAGCGCGAGCGGTAAATTGACCATGATGAACAGCGCGGGACGGAACGCGCCGAACTCGAGGTAGAGAATCAAAAAAATCGCGGCGATGGAAACGAGACTGAGTAGCGTCAACAGTCGCGTTGCGGCCTGCTCGCTTTCGAACTGGCCGCCAAATTCGACGTAGTAGCCTTGCGGCATGGAAACGTTGTTGGCCAAGCGCGTACGAATATCATCGATCACGCTGCGCAAGTCGCGACCGGACACGTTGGCCTGCACGACGATTTTGCGCTGCACGTTTTCACGGCTGATGGTGTTCGGGCCTTTTTCATAAATCACCTCGGCGAGTTGGCTGAGTGGCACTTTCGGCCCGACCGGCGTATCGAACAACGCGTTGCGAATGCGCTCGATGTTGCCGCGATTCGCTTCATTGAAACGGACGACCAAATCGTAACTCTGCTGGCCTTCCAAAATTTGCGAGGCGACTTCGCCGTTGAATGCGGCGTCAATAGCCTCGGCAAGCTCGCCGACTGTGACGCCGTATATCGCCATCGCGCCACGATTGGCTTTGATGCGCACTTGCGGCACGTCGACTTGCTGCTCGACCGCCAAATCCACCACGCCGGGAATGCTCTCCATTTGTTGGCGTACGCTTTCGGCGAGCGAACGCAGCCGGTAGAGATCGGGGCCGAAAATTTTGACTGCAATGTTGGCGCGCGTGCCCGAAAGCATGTGATCGATCCGATGGCCAATGGGCTGGCCGATGGTGATATTCGTACCGGGAATGACGGAAAGCGAGCGCCGCAGCTCGTCAAAAAATTCTTCCTTGTGTTTGCCGTTCAATTCAAAGCGCGCGTCAAGCTCCGCCGCATTCACGCCTTGCGCATGCTCGTCCAACTCGGCGCGACCGGTGCGGCGCGCGGTGGATTTGATTTCGGGATGTGACAACAAAATTTGTTCGGCGAGTTGGCCGATTTTATTGGACTCGTCGAGCGAAGTGCCGGGCACGGTGAGCACGCTGATGGTGAGTGAACCTTCGTTGAACTCCGGCAAAAACGCGCGACCAAGAAACGGCAATGCCGCAATTGATAGCGCCAATGCTACTGCCGCCGCTACGAGTACCAGCCTTGGAAAACGCAACACCAAGTCCAGCGTTTTGCGATAAGCTCTTTTCAAATGCGTGACCAGCCAACTGTCGCCTTCTTTTTTCATGAAGTCAGCATTGGGCAAAAGAAAAGAGCACAACGCTGGCGTCACGGTGACGGCAACGAGCAACGAAGCGAAAATCGAAGTGATATAGGCGAAGCCCAGCGGCCGCAGCAATCGGCCTTCGACGCCGCTGAGGAAAAACAGCGGCACAAACACGATGATGATAATCAAGGTCGCCATAACCATCGGCGAGCGGATTTCGCTTGAAGCCGAGAAAACGACTTCGAGAGTTGGACGTTGCTCAGCCGGTGGCCGATGCTGATTTTCTTTCAACCGGCGAAAGACATTTTCAACGTCGATGATGGCGTCGTCAACGAGCGCGCCGACCGCGATGGCCAGTCCGCCGAGCGTCATCGTATTGATCGTGATGCCAAAAATTTGAAAGACGAAAATCGTAACCACGAGTGAAAGCGGAATTGCCAAAATCGAAATGAACGTGGTGCGCACGTTGCCGAGAAAAAAGAAGAGCACAACCATGACCAAAATCGCGCCGTCGCGCAAAGCCTCGATCACATTGTCAATCGCGACGCGAATGAAATCCGATTGCCGGAAAATTTGGGTGTTGATGGAAATGCCGGGCGGCAAGGTTTTTTGAATTTCGGCGATCGTGCTTTCGATGCGCTCGGTCAATTCCAGCGTGTTGGCGTTGGGCTGCTTCTGCACCATGATGATAGCGGCGGGCTTGGCATTGGCGGAGCCGTCACCGAATTTGATGGCCGGGCCGATTTTCACTTCCGCCACGTCACGAATGAGCACGGGCAAATTGCCGCGCATGGCAATGACGGAAGTGGCGATGTCTTCCAAATTTTGCACGCGACCGATGCCGCGAATGAGATATTCCTGTCCGGCGTCCATGTAAGCGCCGCCGGAAGAGTTGGTGTTGGATTGCTCCGCCGCATGCAGCACTTCATTGAGCGAGACGTCATACGCGGTGAGTTTTTCCGGCGAGACCAAAATTTGATATTGCTTGACGTCGCCGCCAATCGGCACGACTTGCGAAACGCCGGGCACGGAGAGCAGGCGCCGCCGAATCGTCCAATCGGCAATGGTGCGCAAATCCATCGTATTGATGGAGCTCCCATTGCTTTCTGCGGTGGAATCGAGGCTCACACCGATGAGCATAATCTCGCCCATGATGGAAGAGATCGGCGCGAGAATCGGGCGGTCGATGCCGGCGGGCAAAGAGGCCGTGGCTATTTGCAATTTCTCGTTGACGATTTGCCGCGCGATGAAAATGTCCGTGCCCCAATCGAATTCCACCCAGACGATGGCAATGCCCGCTGAGCTGGAAGAACGCACGCGCCGCACGCCGGTCGCGCCGTTCACTGCGGTCTCAATCGGAAAGGTGACGAGCGTTTCGACTTCTTCGGCAGCCATGCCGTGCGCTTCGGTGATGACGGTCACCGTCGGCGCAGTGAGATCGGGAAAGACATCGACCGGCAAGCGAATGGCGATGAACACGCCGGTAATGAGCAACAGCAACGCCGCCACTAAAACGATGAGACGGTTTTCGAGAGAAAGTTTGATGAGTTTATCGAACATGAAAAGCTCCAAATTACGAAAAGATTTTTATGAAACATCAGACTGTCATGCTTGATTATGGATGTTTGGCAATCGAGCAAATATTAACCAGCAACAAGAATCAATGCTCGTGCCCATGGCCCACAGGCACTGAAGTCGAAAGCGAGGCCAGCCGCACTTGATAGCCGCCAATCGTAACGATATGCTCGCCTTCGGCAATGCCGCTGAGAATTTGCGTGAAGCCTCCATCGATGATTCCGGTTTGCAGCACGCGCTTGGCGAACGCTTCGCCTTCGACGTGGACATACGCGACCGGCGTGCCGTTGTCGTCAAAAATCGCGCTGGTGGGAAGCGCCAAAGTTTCTTCGGCCTCGCCGGTTTGTACGGCAACTTCGGCGAACATGCCGATCTTCAATTGGTTTTCCGGATTGTCGATCTCGAAGAGGGTTGGGACCGTACGTGATTTTTCATCAACGATGCTGCCAACAGAAATCAATTTGCCGTTGAGTTGATCAAGATTGAATTCTTGTTCGTAGCCTTCCACTTTAAAAGCAGCGCCAGTAGCCGCTTTCACGCGGCCGAGGAGCGCCAGCGGAATATTCGCCTTGAGCCAAACCCGCTTGGGATTGGAGATGGTAAAAAGCCTCTTGCCGGTTTCAACGGTTTCGCCAAGATGAAAGTGAATCTCTGCGATGACACCTGCAATCGGCGCTTTGAGATGAAAATGCGGTGTATCGCCGCCGCCGTTCTCCGCGCCGCCGAAATCCACTTGTTGCGCAATGACGTCGTAGCCGGCGCGCTTCGCTTCGAATCGCAGCTTCGCTTCATCAAGGCGCTTTTGAGAAATCGCCTGCTGCTCGAAAAGCCGCTGAGAGCGCTCGAATTCCGCTTTGGCCAGCAGATATTCATTGCGCACGTTGTTGAGGCCGGCTTCGGTATTTGCCGGCGGCGAGATCACGGCGAGCACCGCGCCCTTTTGCACCCACGCGCCAACCGAGGGAAGATTGGCGTTTTGATCGGCGAGAATGACGCCGTTAACCAGCGCGGGCACTTCGGCATGCCATTGCGCTTTCGGCAAAATTTCACCAACTGCGCGTACCGAACCTGAAAGCATGCGCTTCTGCGCCGGTTCGGTGCGGAAATCAGTTTTCCATTGCTGCTCTTTGAGAAAAGTGATCAACTCTTCGCTCGTCGCGGCTTCTTCTTCGTGCGGGATGGCGGCTTCGTTAGCAAAGACGCGCACGTTCGGCACGCGAATGATATCCGCAACCTGCTGCCCTTCGAGGCGCAGTTCCATATCATAAATACCGGCTTCGGATAATTTCACCAGCGGCCGGAAGATGCCGGGATAACTCGGCGATTCAGCGACGACTGTCAAGTCGCTGCCGGCAGCGTTTTTGAAAACGCACGTGAGCCTGCCGCTCGTTACCGGCGTGAAATCTTTCATATCGGAAAGATGCACGGCGAATGCGGCTTCTTGTCCAACGACGAGCGCCGGATACTCCATAAACAACTCGGTCTTCTCCGTCCACAACGTGACGGAAGAGCCTTCGTGCTCGTGTTCGGTTGTGGCCTCGTCGCGGCTTTGACAGCCGAGGCTAAAAGCCAAAAGCAAAAGGCAAAAAGAAAAAAGCAAAGAGCGTAACATGATTTATCCTCATTTGACGAAATGACGTTCTTGACAATGAAAATGG
>CAYNDW010000554.1:0-4828 GCA_964395375.1 uncultured Cytophagia bacterium | reverse complement strand
TCGATCGCCAGCGCGCTGTCCTTGGTGCTCTTGCCGTTTCGCAAAGAGCTAAAAATGGAAAGTTGAGAGGAATGGTAAATTGCATATTGATTCGAAGTTTGCTAGTAAGCAGCGATGGATTTAGAGCGAGGACAAGGAGAGCGCGTCGTCGTGCTGGGTGGTCGGTTTCCTCAGCGGGCTTTGCCGCAGTCAACGCGTGGACGGCGAACACTATGTCCGTTTAGTGCACTGAAGGCAATCAACTCTTCGACCATTTGAGTTATTCGACCATTTTCTTTGCTGTTAACAGCGCGATCGGTTACGAGTGTTGATTATCATCACGAAGATTGTTCGAGGTAGGCTTGAAGTTCGCGCTGAAAAATTTCGAACACTTTCGGCGCGAGTGGGACGAGGGGATCCATTTCGTCTTCGTTGAGCATGAAGCCGTAGGCGTGCATGAAAAAGTGGCGAAACACCAAGAACTTTCCCAGAAGAGTTTTTGTGCCTTCGCTGATCAAACCGTTATCACAGGCTTGTTCCAACAGTTCTTTGTGCCATGATCCCGAACTGGGAAGCTTGAAGCCGCTTTCGGCAAAGACCTGCTTGAGAATGTTTTCAACACCCGTGTAAAAGTTGTATATGAAGGCCGCCATGCCGGCCACTTCCGCAACGTTTTTTTCCGGCTTGGCGCCAATCTTTTGAAGCTCATCCAAGACTCTTAAGATGTTGTCGGTTTCAACCCGAATTTTATCCGCGAGCGCTGCCATAGATAAGCTTGCCCTCTTGTTCGACTAATCGGTTGAAAGAATTATTTTTGTCCAAATTGATAATGTCAACCGGTTTGGATAGGCGGCTGTATACCTCCCAATAGAAATCGAAGAACAGCCGCGGCTCAATGCCCTTGATGCCCAAGTCAATGTCGTTGGCATTCTCCTCTTTCAACGAAGAGCCAAACAACACCACGGCTTTCAATTGATACTTCCGCGCGTATTCGGATATGATGCTTTGGTCGCGTTCTGCCAGCATGGTCTTGTCTCTCCCGGTGGAGCTACTCCTCTGCTGCGCGTATAGAGCACAGCCTTGTGAATTTACGGCCATATAATAGCCAACTAACGGCCTGGAATCAAGCGCAAACTCGGCAACCTCGTGTGAAGTCGGACTTGCGCTTCGGAGTTTATATTGGCAATCAAGCGCTCTCGCGCGCAAGTTCGACTTCGGCAGATTTATGAAAGACACACGATGAAATCTTGTTTGCTCATTACTATGTTGTTCACGCTCGCTGCCTCCGCGCAAACGCCGGACAGCCTCAAGCCGCGAGCGCAGAACCCTTCGCCGATGGTGGAGCATACGCGCGCGCATGAACGCATTGCGCCGCGCGAGCAGGCCGGTATCAAGTTCGAACTCGTGCAGCTTTTTCCCAAACCGATAGAGGTCATCGTGCCGCGCAAAAGCCAAAACGCGCGCACGCTCGATCTTCTCTTGCACTTTCACGGCGCGGGCTTTATCACGCAAGAGGCTGTGGAGCGCTATCGCAGCGCGCTCGCTGCGGTGACGATCAACCTCGGCGCAGGCTCGAGCGTTTATGGCCGCCCGTTTGAAGACTCCACCAAATTTGCGCACATGCTCGACACACTGCGGCTTGCGCTCGAACAAAATTTGGGGCACGAGGTCAAGTGGGGCAAAGTCATTTTGAGTGGATTTAGCGCGGGCTATGGCGCAGTGCGCAAGATCATCGGCACGGAAAATAATTTCGCGCGCGTCGATGCCATTTTGCTGCTCGACGGTTTGCACGCGAGTTATATTCCCGAGCGCCAAGTTTTGGCGGAAGGCGGGATGATCGATAGCACGGGCTTGGCGGTGTTCATTCGCTTTGCCCGCGCGGCGGCACAGCGCAATAGCACGAAACGTTTTTTAATCACCCACTCGGAAATTTTCCCCGGCACATTCGTGAGCACAACGGAGGCGAGCGATTTTATTTTGCAGGCAATGGGGATGAAACGCGAGGCGATTTTAAAGTGGGGGCCGTTGGGCATGCAGCAACTGAGCGAAGCGCGGCGCGAGCATTTCGAAGTGCAGGGCTTTGCCGGAAATACGGCGCCGGATCATGTGGATCATCTGCACGCGCTGGGGGAGTTTTTGATGCGATTACCGTAGAGACGTTCCGGCAGAACGTCTCTATAAATGTCGATTGCCAGAAAATTCACTCCACCCGCTCGAACGCGCCCATCTTGCCGTACTTCTCGATACGCTGCTCGATCAATTTTGCCGGCGGAATTTTCGTTAGCTCGCGCAGCGTCGCGAGCAGATGATTTTTCAAAATGATCGCGGCTTCGTCGTGATTGCGATGCGCGCCGCCGCTGGGCTCTTTGATGACGCCGTCGATCACGCCGATTTTGAGGAGATCGCTACCCACAAGCTTCATGGCCTCCGCGGCCTGCTCGGCTTTGGTGCTGTCATGCCAAAGAATTGCGGCGCAGCCCTCGGGCGAAATCACCGAGTACCACGTATTCTCCAACATGTAAACACGGTCGCCAACGCCGATGCCGAGCGCGCCGCCGCTCGCGCCTTCGCCGATGATGACGATGACGATGGGCACGGGCAGATGCGACATCTCAAACAGATTGCGCGCAATGGCCTCGGCCTGGCCGCGCTCTTCCGCGCCGATGCCGGGATATGCGCCGGGCGTGTCCACGAGCGCAACCACGGGCCGGTTGAATTTTGCCGCGAGCTTCATCACGCGCAGCGCTTTGCGATAGCCTTCGGGATGCGGCATGCCGAAATTGCGATAGAGTTTCTGTTTGGTATCGCGCCCTTTTTGCTGTGCAATGAGGACCACCGGTTGCTCGCCCAGCTTGCCCACGCCGCTGATAATCGCGGGATCGTCGCCAAACGCGCGGTCGCCGTGCAGCTCCACGAAATCCGTGAGCATGCGCACGATATAGTCTTTCGCATACGGCCGCTGCGGATGCCGGGCGAGTTGCACGCGCTGCCAACGCGTGAGCTTGGAGTAAATTTCGTCGCGCAATTTGTACGAGCGCTCTTCGAGCTTTTTGATTTCATTTTCCAAGCCGGGGTCGGCAGTGATGTCATACTCGCGCATTTCCGCGAGACGTTTTTCCAACTCGACAATGGGCTTTTCAAACTCCAACACAAAACCGTTCATGAGCCTCTCCTCAAATTCTAAACAATGCGCGAAACAGAATCTCCAAATCCAACACCGGGCTGTAATGCGTCACGTAATATAGTTCGTACTTGTCTTTTTCTTCCTGCGACAGCGCGGCGCGGCGATGCACCTGCGCCAGCCCCGTGAGTCCGGGCTGCAATCCGATTTGCGGCGCGGCGGACAATTCGCGGCCCACCCAGGATAAACGTCCGCGCACAATTTCCCACAACCAGAGCCACTTGCCCAAACGTCCGCCGCCGGTGAGGCTGCGCAAACGCAAAGGCGGCTGCGTGCCCGCCACTTCTAGGCGTTCAAATTTTCTAATCATAACACAACGCAAGATGAAAAATGGCGCGAGCAAAAGCAACGCGAAAGTTGCGAGGCCAACATCAAAAATTCTTTTGCTTAGGCGCGGGCCAAAGCGTTGCAGGCGATTTTCAATTTCAACCAACGGCACTTCGGCTATGGCATCAATGCTGGCCTTGCCGATGATGACATCCAAATGGCTCGGCACGAGTTTGAAGCTGATGCGCTGCCCGGCGGAGCGCGAGCGCGACATGGCGCCGATGATGCGATCAAACGGCACGCGCTGCGTGGAGAAAATTACTTGTTGAATGCGCGGGCCGCCGGAAGTGTTCAGAAATTTGTCGAGGTCGTCTAACGCCGCGATCACGGGCAGTCCGGCATGCGTCGCGCCGATTTGCGCGGCCTCAATACTCACCAAGCCGACCAATTCATAGTTGCTGTGCAGGTTCATTTTCAAACGCTCGACGAGCGCTTCGTCGGAAACGAAATCGCCGACCACGAGCGTGCGCACGCCGCCGAGCGCCCGGCTCGCCGCGACGTTCACTTTGATCACGCCCAGATAGCTCAACGCTTTCACCAGCAAGCGCCAGGCGCTGAGCAGAACGATATTCAACGCGCCGGCAATGAGCACCACTTGCCGGGAAAAAGCATATTGTTTGAAAAAGTAAGTGAAGCTCGCGTTAATCAGAAAACCGGTGAGCATTGCGAGCAAAGCTTGATAGGAAGAGAAGCGCGCTTTGCCATAACAACCGAAGAGCGCGAGTACCATAAGCCACACGGCAGAATAAACGACGTCGACGATGAGATAGTTGTGCAAGACCTCGCTGCTTTCGAAACGCAGCCAAATGCCCGCGCCGAGTCCGATTTGCATGAGCGTGAGATCAAGCAGCGGCAGCGCGAGTATTTGCCCGAAGCTTCGCGCGAACGCAATCGCGGCGCGCATCCAAATGGCGAAGTGCAAAAGGGCATAAGCCACGAGCGACATGCGCCGCCGAAAATGTTTTTTGACGAACAAGCCCATGGCTTGATAAAAAATGCGCACGCTATCGAAGCTGCTGCGCCGCGAGCTTTCGCCTTTGAAATGGACGATCTGCGTGCCGGGAAAGTAATGAATCCGCCAGCCCGCGGCGCGCATGCGATAGCACCAATCCAAGTCTTCGCCGTACATAAAAAAATCTTCGTCGAGCAAACCGACTTGCGCGAGCGCTTCACGGCGCACCACCATGAACGAGCCGGAGATCGCTTCCACTTCGCACGTTTCATCCTCGGGGAGATAGGTGAGATTGTAGCGGCCGAAAATTTTGCTGCGCGGAAAGAGCGCGCTCGTGCGCGAATTCCTCGGCCGCGCGCGCGTGACGCCTTCGCTCTACAAGGAGTTGA
>CAYNDW010000553.1:0-4833 GCA_964395375.1 uncultured Cytophagia bacterium | reverse complement strand
TCTATCCGCCGCCGATCTATTGCACGGACAATGCCGCGATGATCGCGCGCGCCGCCGCGCTTCGACTCGCGTATCAACACGATCAAAGCATTCACAATTTTCAACTCGCGCCCGTGCCGGGATTGAAGCTGGGTTCTGTGGCGTGCTGATGCCCTTCACCGAAGCTGTCATTCAGAAGGAATCTTTTTCTGCGCTGGTAAGACGGCCTCTTCCTATATTTCTCGCGAACGCTTAAAAAGTTTCCTCCTGAATGACAACTTTGAGGGGCCGCTTGACGATTCACTCTTCTGCTTTCACATAAAACCGTGTTTAGGATGTGGCATGAACTTCGATCTCAAATTTTCTGCTTTCGTATTATATCCGTTGCTCGCGTTAGCGCTCGCGATTTTATTCACGCTCTTCATCTATCGTCGCACCACGCCGCCGGTGGCGGATTGGTTGCGCCGCGTGTTGGCGGGTTTGCGCAGCTTTGTTTTGGCCGCGGCGCTGCTGCTATTGTTCGAGCCGATTTTGAGCCTCGCGTGGCAGCGTTCGGAAAAGCCGGTGGTGGCGGTGTTGATCGATCAATCCGCGAGCATGAAGCTGGCCGACTCACTCGGCGCGCGCGGAGAAGTGGCGCGCAAAGTTTTAGCAATGCCGTGGGTCAACCAGTTGCGAGAACGCGCGGAGGTGGCGTTCTTCGCGTTCAGCGATAGCCTGCACGCCTTTACCAAGGATTCGCTGGCGACTTTCGCCTTCACGGGCGATGGCAGCAATTTGACCGCGGCTTTGCTTTTAGCCAAAGAGAAACTCGCGAGCCGGCAATATGGTGCCGCGGTGTTGTTGAGCGATGGCGCATATAACCTCGGCACGAACCCGGCGCGCACCGCGGAAACTTACGGCTTGCCAATCGTTACCGTGCGCCTCGGCGGCAATCAACAAACGCGCGACGCCATGATTAGCGAGGTGGTGACGAACGACATTGCTTACGCAGAAACGCAATTGCCCGTCGAAATTTCACTAGCGGCCACCGGCTTCAATGGGCGCAAAACGAAATTGCGGATATTTGAAGGCGAGCAAGAACTTCTAACGCAAGAAGTCGAACTGCCCAACGACAACACGCAAACCGTAAGCAAGCTTGCTTTAACGCCTAAGGCGCTCGGACTGAATCGTTATGAGGCGCGTCTCGACGCGCTGGAGCATGAGCAAACGCGCGCCAACAATCGTCGCGTGTTTTATGTCCGCGTGCTCAAGAGCAAATTGAACCTTTGGCTCTTTGCCGGCGCGCCCTCCCCGGATTATGCTTTTCTCAAACGCGCGCTGGCAGGCGATCCCAATTATGCCGTGCGCGGGTTCGTGCAAAAAAACGGCGGCGGTTTTTATGCCGCGCCCGGCGAAACGTTGCCGATCTTTCACCAACCCGAGACGTGGAAAGAAGTCGACGCCCTCCTGCTCGTTGACTTTCCCCGGCGCGACACGGATCGCCAGGTGCTCGAAGCGTTGCAGCGCGAGTTGACGCAGAACCATCGTCCGCTCTTTTATTTGCATGGGGCCCAAGTTGATCTCACCATGCTGTGGCAAATGCGCGGCGCATTGCCATTGACCGCAATGCCGAGCTTGACGAGCGAACGCGCGGTGACGCTGCAAATGGAACCGAATGGCCTGGTGCATCCGGTGACGCGGCCCGTGGTGGAAGCGAATATCATTAGCAATCTGCCGCCGTTGTTTAGCAATGTCGCAACACTCAAAGTGTTGCCCGGCAGCGAAAGCCTCCTCGGGGTGACGCAAAATTCCGCGCGCGGCGCAGAGCCGTTGTGGCTTGCGCAAAAAAATGCGGAACGCAAGACGCTCGCAATTTTTAGTTATGGCCTCTGGCGCTGGCATTTGATGTTGCAAACGCAAGAGCACGACGCCCCGGTTTATGAAACGATGATGCGCGGTATGGTGCGCTGGCTGGTGACCAAGGAAGATGCGAAGCTCGTGCGGCTCACGAGCAATAAAGAAATTTATCGCGGCGGCGAACAGATTGAATTGCTCGCGCAAGTTTATCGCGAGGATTATCAACCGCTCGCGGGCGCGCAAGTGCGCGTGCAAGTCACCGGTCCGCAATTCCAACAAGAGGTGATTTTGCAAGACGTAGGCAGCGGCCTTTATCGCGCCCATTTGCAAGTTCTCGGCGGCGGCGAATATCAATTTCAAGGCGCCGCGGAAACCGCAGGGCAGAAGTTGGGCGAAGACGCGGGCCGTTTTTCAGTGGAGCCGTTCAGTATGGAATTTCTGCAAACGCGTTTCAACGAACCGGTGCTGCAACAAATTGCCGCGGCGAGCGGAGGAAAATACGTTGCGCCCGACAGCCTCGCCGCCGCGCTCGCGCAACTCACATTTGCGCCGGAAATCAAACACGAAGCACGCGATTTTGCGCTCTGGGGCAAACCCGCACTGCTGTTCGTGCTCTTGCTCACGCTCGCAATCGAATGGTTCCTGCGTAAACGGCAAGGGATGCTATGAAATACTTTAATGAACACCCACTTCTGTTTCGTGTGCTTTTCCTGACCATCGCGTTTTTCTTGCTCGCGCTCGCCGGTATGAGCCTGCACCATTCCGCCTCGTTTCAAACCGACGAAAATTTTTTTTCCACCTCGCCCTCGCGGCTGTATGTGACGAAGAGCGCGCACGCGCAAATGCTGAAGGCGCGAGGGGATGAAGAAGAAGCGATAACGGCATTTGATTCGGTGCTCGTCGGTGATTTGATCCTCACGCTCAATGGCAGCGAATACGATTCGCTCGCGCAGGTGCACCGCTTCCTCACCACTCTTGCGCCCACGGCGTTCGTGGATTTGTACATCGTCCGGCCCAAAGCGAACCTCAAAATGTTCTTTCGCCTCCGAGCGAGCACACTCAGTGAAAATTATTTGCGCGAAATTCCGGCGAGCGTTTATATCACGGCTGTTTTTGAAGACGGCGCGTCCGATCGCGCCGGAATGTTAGTGGGCGATCTGGTGTTGCGCATCAACAATCGCGACTTTCGCAATCAAAACGAAGCCGACGATATCATGCGCCGTGCCGAGGCCGATCGCGCGATTGCGTATGAAGTTTTGCGCAACAATCGCATGCTCACCTTACACGTTACTTTGGCGCGATTTGGCGCTAGCCTTGCGACCTTCCTCGGCATTCTCGTCGGCTTGAGCTTTTGGGGACTGGCGGTGTTCATCGGCGTCTCGCGTCCACAGTTTCATGCGGCCAGATTGCTCGCGCTGGCGTTGCTCATGCTCTCCTTGCCGTTGATGCTGCTGATCCCCAGTGCGCCGAATCCCAGCTTTAGTGTTGCAGTCGCGGGCGTGCTCAACCTTTTAAGCCTGCCCTTGGGCTTTGCGCTCATGCTGCACAGCGGCGCGTATTTTCCCAAAGAGCGTCCGGAATTGCTGCGGCATAAATGGTTGCTGCTGACGCCGTATCTCATTGCCGCCCTTACGATCGTATTCAGCCTCCTGCGGATATTGTCCGGGCGAATATCCGGCCTGCTTGCTCTCAGCCTCTTCAGCCTCTTTGTATTTGTGCGCTTTCGCAAGCAAGCCGCGGAGGAATACCATAAGCAAAATCGCGTGTTGAAATGGGCAAGCATCTTGGCCATGTGTTTGAGCGCGCTCCTCGTCGCGACGGTGATGCGCAAAGGGCAAGACCTGTCGCGTCTCGGTTTTGTGATTTTGCCACTCGTTCTCATTCCATTGGCCTATCTTTATACCATCGGCCGCTATCATATTTTCAATCTCAATCTTCGCATCGGTCTCAACGTGCAATACCTCGCGATCTCCTGGTTCTGGGGCTTGCTCCTCTTTGGCGGATTCGCCTCCCTCTTGTTCTCCTTGCCCAAGCTGCCGCTCGCCATCCCCAACTTTCGCATGAGCGGCAGTTATCTGGAAATCGTTGACGAGCCGTTGCCGGAAGCACAGCGGCTGGGCGCGGAAAAAATAATTCTCATGCTCATGGCGATTGGGCTGGTTTATCTCTATCGGCGGTTTCATCTGACGGTGCAGTCTTTTCTTGAACGGAGATTTTATCGCGCGGGCTATGATTATCGCCGCGCCGTCAACGAACTTTCCGAAATCATGGCCACGCAGTTGAGCATGCTGGAGCTGGCCAAAGGGATCGCGCGGAAATTGGCGGAGCATATTCAACTCAAGCGCGTGGGCGTGCTCTTTTTTCGCGATCAAAAAGAATGCTCGTGTCACGAAGCGCATGGCTTTGAAGAAAACGAGTGGCGCGCGTTCTGTGTGACCGTTGATCGGCCGCTCATCAACACGCTGCAAAAATTTCGCAGCGAGTCCCGGTTCAGCGCGGATTATTTGCCGCCGGCGCTTAAAGAGCAATTTCAGCAAAGCGGCTTTGTTCATATCTTGCCCATTCGTTTTAAAGAAAAACTCGTCGGCACATTGTTGGTTGGAGAAAAATTGTCGGAAGCCGGCTTTCACGAAGAAGATTTGCACTATCTCGCCGCGGTGGCGAAACAAGCTTCACTCGCGATTGAAAACGCGTTTTTATATGAAGAGCTGGCGGAAAAAGAGCGCATGAAGCACGAGCTGGCGATTGCGCGCCGTATTCAACTCGCTTCGTTGCCGCAAACCACGCCGCGCGTGCCGGGTTTGGATATCGCCGGCATCTCCATTCCCGCGCTCGAAGTCGGCGGCGATTATTTTGATTATCTCAATGGCAAGCCGGATCAAATCACCGTGATTGTCGGCGACGTGAGCGG
The DNA here is from genome assembly GCA_964395375.1 of uncultured Cytophagia bacterium. Taxonomy (GTDB): domain Bacteria; phylum Zhuqueibacterota; class Zhuqueibacteria; order Zhuqueibacterales; family Zhuqueibacteraceae; genus JABWAN01. The sequence goes on along the minus strand of CAYNDW010000553.1, from coordinate 104 downwards.
CAAAGGCACCTCCGCGGCGCTCTATATGTCGAAGGTGCAAGGCATTCTGCGCTCGTTGAATGACTTCGGCCTTTCGCCGCGCGAGCTGTTTATTCGCGCCAATC
>CAYNDW010000552.1:0-4835 GCA_964395375.1 uncultured Cytophagia bacterium | reverse complement strand
CAGGATGACAGTTCAAAGAAGGCTATCGCCAATTACCACGAAAGCAGCGTAGGTTTGTCATTCAGAAAGAATCTTTTTACTCGCTGGGAATACTGCCGAGCGCTTAAAAGGCTTCCTCCTGAATGACAGTTCATTTCTACCTGAATTTTGCACCGTGCTCGCGCCGGGTTTCGCCTGATGCTGAAGCATCAGGCTAGGAGATGCAAGCCCTGTGAACAGGGCTGCCACCCAATTGGTGTTTAGCGATCTTTAGATCGCTTTCACCTTTTAGCCTGATGCTTACAGCATCAGGCGGAGGTTGGCGGCACCATCAGTGCAAAATTCATTTCTACGAAACCTGCAAACCCGGCCTCAACTTCTCCACCAGCCACTTCTCCACCGGAAACGCATACACGTCATTCGTGCAGCGCCAGTTCGCGAGGCGTTGCAGCGGCTTGCGCCACAGGCCTCTTTGCGCATCCCACGCGTGCTTCGAATAAAATTTGAACCGTTGCACGAGCCGCCACTTCTCGCGATTCACCCACGGGCCATACGCACCCACGAAATCGAAGTCGGCCCATTCGTCGAGCGTTCGCGGCATGGGATAGCCTTGGTCGCGCACCATGTCGGCGATAGGCGAGCCGGGATAGGGTTGATAAAAGAAAATCTGCGTTTTGAATTTCGGACTCATCGCGCGCAGCTTTTTCGCGATGCGCAGCGTGGCGAACATGCTCTCTTCGGTTTCATCGGGAAAGCCGACGATCATGGGAAAATCCACGGCAATGTCGTGGCGCTTGCATTTTTCCGCGGCGATAAAAATTTGTTCGAGCGTGATATCCTTTTTCATCCAATCGAGCATCTCTTGCGAGCCGGATTCCACGCCGATGAGCACGCGCCGCAAACCGGAGCCGCGGCATAGTGCGAAGTCTTCCTCCGACATGCGCGTGCCTTGATCCGCGCGCATCGTGGCGGTCCACGAGAACTTCAAGCCGCGTTGCAAAAACTCTTCGGCCACTTCGATCACCCGGTCGCGATAGGTGAAATAGGTTTCGTCTTGCAAGTGCAGATCGTCGAACTCGTATTTGTGTGAGAGCGCTTGCAACTCTTCTCCCATGCGCGCCGGCGTGAGCGCGCTCCATTTGCGTTTGAACACGAACGGATCCGCGCAGAACGTGCAGCGAAAGAAGCAGCCGGTGGAAGAGATGTAATCAAACTGTCTCTGCTTTTTGATCGCAAAATATTTTTGCACGGGAATCAAATCGTAATTCACGGGCGCGAAGGCATTCATGTCTTGCATCGCGCGCGGTGCGTTTTGCATGACCGCGCCGTTGTGGCGAAACGTGCAGCCCGCTACGCCTTCCAAGCTTTTCTGTTCAGACAAACGCTCGACAATCTCTCGAAAAGTTTCTTCGCCCTGTGCCTGTACAGCGATGTCGATGCTTGATTCTTCCAAACACTCTTTGGGAAAAAGCGAAGGATGCCAACCGCCCCAAATGATCGGCAAGTCGGGCCGCAGCGCTTTGAGGCCGCGCGAGATTTTGAGCGCATCATGAATGGGCCGACCTGTGAGCACGGACACACCGAGACACAACGCGCCGTCGAGATGTGCTTGCAACGCGCGCAACGGATCGGCTTCGATGCGACCGTCAACGATGATGACTTCGTAGCGCTCGGGATCGAGATGCGAAGCGAGCGCGAGCAAACCGAGCGGCATGGTGTAGAACACGGCTTGGGGATTGTAGAGCAGAATTTTTTGTTTAGAAGTTTTCAAGACGGCTTTCACCATTTGCGCAAGGGGAGCAGGCCTTGCATTATTGCAGCGGGTTCGTTAGCTTTGGTTGTGCCATATGAATTTTGATTCTTCGCTTCGGTAATCGTGCCCCTTAAATTTGTCATTCAGCAGGAATCCTTTTAAGTTCTGGAGAGTAACGCCAGCGCTCAAAAAGATTCCTGCTGAATGACGGGATGAGGGAGAACGCAACACGCCACCGAACTTAATCATCAACATTCAATAGAATAGCCGGGCTGCTCAGAAAAAATCGGAGCTTTATCATGACCACCGAAACCGTGATCGAAAAAGTTCGCACGCAACTTGGCCCGCGCAGTGCGCAAGCGGAGCAGGCCGTGTTGGCAACTTTCAAGCTCATGCAAAACGCCGGTCGTTTTGATATGCCGATTCACGTGCATGAAGCGAAATTTGTCGGCGAGAACATTACTCTCGAAGAGTATGTTGCGCTGCCGCGGGAAGAACGGCGCCGGTATCTAGATGACGCCGAACCACCAAATCAAGCTTGGATTGAAAACCAACTGGCTCGTCTGCAAGCGCGTTGGATAATGGTCGTCGATGGTCAAGTCGTTTTGCACGGTGCGAGCATGCAAAGTTATCCCGAAGATGAGGAATTTTTAAAACTGTGCCAAGGCACCGGCAAATATCCCTTCGTTTTTTTTCATCCACTCGTCCACGCGATAGAAGAGAACTTTGCTGCATGGCACAAAACCATAGAACCCGGAGACGCATATCCAGCAGTAGCCTTAGCTTTGGCGAACGGCAGCAATCATCTTGCGCTTGCTGCCGACGTGGATACCGGCGCGGTGCATTCGTTTTGCGATCTTGACTTGCTGAAAACGAGCGGTGTGATCGAAATTGTGCCTTACCAATCCGAACGCTACGCTCAACATTTAAGTCGTCCTTACATATATTTTACCAAGCGGGTTACACTTGAATTGGCCGATGAAAACGGCAAGAAGCAGCACACGCGCGTGACGATCTCTTGTGTACAAGATTGGCAATCTAGTCCTTTCGTGACCGTCAATCCCGCTCGTAAATTTCTGCTTGGTCGCCAAGTATTGTTCGAATTGCGCCCTCGCCTCACGCTCGATTTCGCCGCCAGATGCACCGAGGTACAGTTTAGCGAGACAACGAACTAACAGGGCGTTTTTTTCATCGCATTCACCATCTGCGCATCACCATCACCACGTGATCGCCGGCATTGCGCAAGAGCGGCCACGCGCTCATCTTTTCATCCCACCACCGCGTGCTCTTAAATAACCAAGAATGATTTGACAAATACGGCGGCGGCGCGAGCACGCCGAGGCTGAATTGCTCCACGATTTCAAATCTCTCCTCGAAGATTGCCTTCAAGCTTCCCACGGAATGATAATAAGTTTGCACCAAACGTTCGCCCACTTGCACGGCGATGCCGCCGTTCTCCGTAAGGCCGCGCCAGCGCCGCAAAGCTTCGTGCGGCTTTCTCTTTAAAAAGTAATACGCGATTTCCCACGGGCACAGCGGCGGCATGACATTCACCAACAATTTTCCGTTGGGGCGAAGCAACTGCAAGCTGCATTTGGCAAAGCTGAGCACCTCGCGCGTGCAATTGAGCGCGCCGAAATTGGAGAAGATTGCGTCGAAGCTCGCGCGACCGTATGGCTCGATCAATCTTGACATGCGCTCGACGCCCATTTCCACGAAGGCAACTTGCTGCTCGCAATCGGCGCGCGCGATTTTCTTGCGGGCAATGTTGAGCATCTCCGCGGAAGGCTCCGTGGCCACGACGCGATAGCCGCGTTGCGCGAAGAAGAGCGCGTCCGTGCCTGTGCCGCAGCCGATTTCGAGCACGCGGGCAGGCGGAGCAAAAGCCGCAACTGCTGCGGCATGCACGCGTTGCCGCATCCATTGCAAAATGGGATTGGCCGCTTCGAGGTGATCGTATTGCGCCGCGAGGGAATCGAAAGAGGCGAGGGCGGGTTGCTTTTGGACGGCGAGCGTGTTTGACATCCGTGTCAGGAAGTTATGTGGAGCATGAAATCTTTGCGAGGGCAAATGAAATTTCATGATCAAGTTCGGTAATGCACTGGGAGCACCCACCAGTGCGCCATTCAGCAGGAATCTTCTTAAGCACTGAAGTTATTCTCCGGCACTGAAAAGGATTCCTGCTGAATGACAGCTTTGGAAGTTGGTTTTGAAATTCACCAGCATCGACGTTTACTTCAACGCGGCGAGATAGTCGGCCATGGCTTCCAACTCTTCTTTCGGCAAGCTGCCGAACTTGGGCATCATGGAATCTTTGACGAATGCTTGCGGATCGACGAAGTGATCAACGAGCCATTTCTTGTCGTGCTTCGCGCCCACGCCTTTGAGGTCCGGGCCGACGCCTTCTTTGCCCACGCCGTTGAGGACGTGGCAATTGCGACAAGTCTCGCGCATCATCACGAAGCCGGCGGTGACAAAGTTCGCCGGCGCGGTATCAGCCTTTTCGCGATTCTTCAAATACGCGGACATGGCAACGACTTCTTCGGCCATCGTCTTCTTCTGCTTGCGTGGTGAGGTATCTTGACGCAACACATTCGCGGATTTCAACGCTTCAAGATGCGCCGACAATTTCGCCGAATCGGGCGCGGCTTTGATGGCGGTGAATTCTTTCGCGCCTTGATTGTGGCAATCGCCGCACTTTTTGAGCGCGTAGATTTGTTTGCCCGCGAGCGGCGTGATATCGAGCACAACCGCGGTTTGCGCCGCTGCCGTGAACGCGCCTGCAAGCAGGAAGACGCCGGCAATTCCTAAAACGAACTTCAAGCCTTTGCTCCGCATCATTGCTTGTGACCTTTCTGGTTTGGTGAGAAGTGAAGAGTGATTGTTATTCGGTTGTGTGAGTTCGCGCTAATCTACTTTTGGTTTTGACAAAAACGCTTCGAGATCTGCAATAAGCTCGTCTGAAGATCGCGCATTCGGTTTCAGCTTCTCTGCCCAAGCACGGCCAGGATGAACCACATCCCAAGGAGAGCGTTGCTGATTGTAACGCCCGGCGCCGGGATCATGATTGCCAAAGCCGTCGAGCAGCCGATTCCACAACGGC
>CAYNDW010000551.1:0-4839 GCA_964395375.1 uncultured Cytophagia bacterium | reverse complement strand
TGCCTGCAGACAAGATGTCTGCGCTACGTTTTCCACCAATAACTGAGGCATTACCGCAGCCCTCAGCCCCTTTGTTTGTGCATGGTTCAATGCCCCACAAGGGGCAGGGCTACCGGCTTGCGGTGTTTAAAGCAAGCCACGGCCAAGCCGTGGCTGAACATTATTGGACGTGCTCGTCAAATATCATGAAGCGGTTACAAACGTCTTTTCGTAGTCGTCTTTATTCAAAAAATAAAACCGCGCTCAACGCCAAGCCCGAAGCCACGCTCGTAAACGTTTCGCCGCCGCGAATTTTATCTGCGCCAAATTTTTGCGCGAACAGTTCGCGCAGCGCGGGCACGAGCGAGCTGCCGCCGGTGATAAACACCGTGTCGATTTCTTCCGGACGCACGCCGGCGCGCAAAATAAATTTCATAAGATAGTCTTCAAATTTCTCCGTGTGCGGCTGCATGAAACGCCGGAACTCCAAAGCCGTGAGCGGCGCGTGAATGTCAAGGTCGAGTTGGTGAAAGTCGATGACCGTGGTTTCATGAGCGGACAAATCTTTCTTCGCGGCTTCGATGGCTTTAAACAGCGAGAAGCCCAAGTCTTTTTCAATGAGCGTGAGCAAGCGCTTGATCGCGGCTTTATCTTCCGCGGTGCGCAGAAAGCCGTTGAGCATCTCGCGCGTGTCGCGCGTTTTGAGAAAGGGAATGCGCTCCCATTGGCACAGCCGCCGAAAAATATGCACGGGCAATTCGAGCCATTTGTCCCACGTTTGATAGCGTGTTTCATAGCCGAAGTAGCGCACGAGTTTGTGCCACATGATTTCCGCGTCAAAGTCGTTGCCGCCGATATGAATGCCGCCGGTTGCCAAAATATCGGCGGTTCGTTCTTTGAGATGAATTTTTTTGGGATCAAGCCGCATGATGGTGAAATCCGAAGTGCCGCCGCCCAAATCGGCCACCAAGACGATCTCGGGTTGGGTGATGCGCAACTCATAAGCAAAGGCCGCGGCAATCGGCTCAAGTTGAAAATAGATTTCTTCAAACCCGGCTTTGCGCGCCGCGGAGCGCAAGCGCTGTTCGGCGATTTTATCTTCTTCGGGTTTTTCGGAAAACAGCGCGGGCCGGCCAAAGACGGCTTTGGTGATATTCGCGCCCGTGGTTTGATCGGCTTGCTGTTTGAGATGGCCAATGATGCACGCCGCGAGATCATCAAGTTCATAGCGCCGGCCATGAATATAGGTGGCCTTGAAGATCGTGTCGGGCAAAAGCGATTTGAGCGATTGAATCAACCGGCCTTCCATGCCGCCGGCAATGTATTGTTGCAGGGCTTCTTCGCCGACGTAATGCACGCCCATTTCCCATTTGGGAAAAAAGAGGATCGAGCTTTCAGTTTTGTCGGTTTGCGCGCGGCCGCGCACCACGGTTTCCGCGCCGTCTTGCAAAATGGCAATGGCGGAATTACTCGTGCCGAAATCAACGCCGTAAACAATTTCTTTCAAAGTAAAAATCTCCCGCGTGGTTTGATATGAAACCGCAGAACTTGTTTTGGAAAAAACCATTGCTCGCGACATGAATGTCGCGCTACGATTGCCGGCGAATAAAAAACCGGTTGAGTTGTTGGGATGAAATAAACGCGACGCTCAATGCACGCGCGTGCGCGCTTCGGCAAAGGCGAACTGGGGAGATTGTTTCGGTGTGTGGCAACGCAGGCAAGAGGTATCCGTGATTTTTACAAAGTTTGAAATGCGGCCGTTCATGCGCACGTGAAAGCCGCCGCGGCCATGGCAGGCTTCACAACCCACCTGCACAAGGTGGGTTGTGGCTGCCGAAACGGAGTAGCCGGTTTCTTCGCGATAGCCGGTGGTGTGACATTCCAAACATTCGTGGTTCTTCTCTTCACGCTTCGCCACGAGCGTGGCGAAGGCATGCGCGTGTTTGGTCTTGTTCCATTTCTCAAAAATTTCCTGGTGGCAGTTTTGACAAGCGACACTGCCGAGGTAAGGATTCAAAGCGCCGTTGCTCGCGCCGGAAGATTTCGGCGGAGTGGGCGCCGGTGCGGGCGGGTTGCCGGCTTTGCGAAAACTTTCAAGCAACGGCACGGCGCGCGGCGCATCGGCGATGCGATCCGTGAGAATGAGTTGATGAAAGCTGCTGGCGACACGCGCGCCATTGCGCTCTTTTTCAATGGTGATGAAACCGACTTCGCGGCCGCGATCGCCGGCGCTCACGATTGGAGCATTGTTCATCGTCGTCTCGATCAAGCTGAGCGGACGATGATTGCCGTTGGATTGCAGCCAGAGATCGATCTCCGGAAATTTTTTCGCGAGCGGCATTAACTCATGCGGCATGCCGAGGTACACGACCGCTTGAAAATCGACTTGCTGCGACTTAAGCGCATCGACTTGTTCGCGCAAAAACGTCTCGACATTATAACTCGAGCCCGTTCCGCCATTGGGCGAAATCAGACTGATGACGCCGAGCTTGAATCCCGCCCGCGAGATAACTTTCACCGGCGCGAGATTCATCTTGGTCACGGAAAAAGGCAAACTGCTGAACACAACGTCTTGCGCACGCCATTGCGCAACGGAATCCGCGAGGCCGGGACTGAGATCGCGCAAGCCGAGCGAGACCGCGTCGTACTTCAGCGTGTGCATGTTTTTGAGCAACGCGCACGACTTCCAAGCCGAAGGCCCGGAAGAGGCTTCGCCAAAATTGCCGCCGTCAATGAGCACTAAATCGGCATGCCGCGATTTGAGACTGTCTAAAAGTGTTACGCGCTTGGCTAGACCGCCACGCCTGCTGCCGCTTCAGCCACAGGCATCGATATAGCCGTTGCTATCGCTGGTGTAAGCCAGGCGCAGCGTGATCTTCTCCCCGGCGAGGGCTTCCGTTTGCGCGCCAACTTGCCAGAACGCCGAAACGATTGCGCCGGCCGTAACCCACTGCAACAGCGTTTTGTTTTTCATTAAGACCTCCAATTGGTTATGATTAAAAAAGAACGATTCATTCCATCTTGCCGCGTAATGCCTCAGTTATTGGTGGAAAACGTAGCGCAGACATCTTGTCTGCAGGCAGGATGCCTGCGCTACTCCACACGTAACTGAGGCATTGCCTTGCCGCCGGATTTCCGCTTGCTTCTCTTTGACACCGGCTCTATATTCGCGCTCCAAAATTTATCGCAACCAGCGACGAGCATCACGGCCTAACTTTTCTTACCGCGCGAGGCTTTTCCTTTTCCTCGGTGACCTTACCCTTTTAGAACATGCCGGCAATATCATTTATGAAAAACGGTCTGCTAGTTTTGCTTTTAACCGCGCTGCTCGCAGGTTGCGGCAGCGATGAATATGAAAAAGCTCGTGACTTGTATGTCGGCTCGCGCACCAATGTTCCTTCGGAGCAGCAGGGTTATTCCGAGCCGTTGAGCCAGGCCACGGCATTGCTGGAAAATTTTCTTTCGCACAATCACGAGCACCCGCGCGCGATGTTGCTGCTGTGGCGTTGTTATCTGCGCACCGGCAATCCGCGCGCGGCGGCGATGCACGAGAGCATGACGCGCAACGCGGCCAAGATGCGCAAAGTCCTGCCCGATGAAATCGCGGACGAGGCCGACGCTTACATGCGCGAACGCATCGTGCAATTGTTCGGCGAAATCGCGACCAGCGCCGAGGTGGAAGACCTCGTTGAAATTTTGGAAGAAGATGCGCAGCCCGCGGTGCAAGAAGCCGCGGCGCAAATTCTCGCGCGCCTCCGCGACGAGCGCGGCTTGGCGCCGTTGCTCGATAAACTTGAAGCACAAGACCCAAGCGTGCGCGCCTTCGTGTGCCGCGCGCTCGCCGCGTTTCCGCAAGCGCACGTGCTCGAACAACTCGCGCAAGTGCTCTTGAATGACAAAGAAGTTGAAGACGTGCGCGCGCATGCCGGTTTCGCGCTCGCCGAGATCGTGCAACTGCACTCCGAATTACGCAGCGCACTCGTGGAAAAATTGCAGCCTCCGCTTTCCGCGGCGAACTCGCCGCTCACCACGCAATTGCTCGCGGCCATGGTGCTCGCGAAGCTCGGGCTGGATTCCGGCAAGTCATTGGCTGAAGCGCAAGCGCATTCTCCCGACTTGTTCAAGCGCGGCCTCGCTATTATAATTTTGGGCGAAATCGGCTCGGAAGCAGCCGTGCCGCTCATCGCGCCGGCCATGTTGAGCGACAATTCCAAGCTGCGTTTGCAGGCCGCGGAAGCGCTCGGCAATCTCAACGACGCGAAGGGCTTGCCGAGTCTCTATCAAGCCGTGGACGATCCCGTGGAATCCGTGCGGCAAGCCGCGCAACAAGCCATCGAAAAAATCCGGCGCAAAACCTCGCCGCGCTGATTTTGCAACGCGCGCAAAATAAGTTTCCACTGCGCGAGATGCAATCACTTTTCCTGCCCTAAAACTAAAAACGCGCTTCCCTTGAAATTTGACGATCACAATCGGTCATGAAGCAAGCCGCTCTCCTCTCCTGTCATTCCGTAGGAATCTTTTTATGCACTGGAGTGCGTGTCCAGAGCTAAAAAGGATTCCTTCGGAACGACCCGGACTTCAAACCCAAAGGCGGAGTGATGAAAACATTTCTGAAAATCATCGGCGTTCTTCTTCTCGCGGTGCTCGTCATCGTGCTCGCCGGTCTCGGCTGGTTTTATTTTTCCCGCACCGGCGCGGAAAAAAGCGCCATGGCCAAAGCCGCACCGCCGCCGCCAACTCTGCGCGCGGAGAATTTTTCTTTCCGCGATCTAAACCAAAACGGCCGCCTCGATCTTTATGAAGACGCGCGCCAACCAACGAGCGTGCGCGTGGAAGATCTGCTCGGGCAAATGACGCTCG